>JAHIOR010000032.1 GCA_018895125.1 Patescibacteria group bacterium
AGTGTCATCGCAAGCTTAAAAGCCAATTCAGCGGATAAGTTATAGGCGGCAAAAAGAGATAACGGGCATTTTAAGCCCGTTTTCTCTTTGACCATTGACTCTACACCTCTTTTGTTTTAGCATAACTTAAGTTTTCGATTAACTAGATATTGACACCTCCTCGTTTGAGGGTAGAATACTATTGTTAATATAACCATGACTGGCTCTAAAAAGTTTTTCTTGACAAAAAGCGGGCTTTCCAGGGTAGAGAGAGAATATCAGGAACTTCTAAAGCTCAAGGCTTTTAAAACAACAGGTGAATCACCTCGGATTTTCCATTCGGAAGAGATTGATCCTGAGTTTCTTGCCTTTCAGGAAGATTTAGAATTATTAGAAACCAGAATTATAGAATTAGAAGACGTTTTAAAGAATTCACAAGTGATTTCATCGCCTCCGAAAGAAAGAAGAAATGTTGTTGCCCTTGGAGCAACCGTGACCATTGAAGTTGATGGCGAAAAAGACGAGTTTGAAATTGTCGGCACCTTAGAGGCCGATCCGAGACTGGGTAGAATCTCCGATGAATCTATGGTTGGTAGGGCATTGATTGGTCTTCGGGTTGGAGAGGAAGTAACGGTCCAGTCTCCGGTAAAAACAACCTATAAAATTAAAGCTATAAGATACTGATGATGAAAGAGATCGTCAATTTTCTTTCTGAAGTCGGCAAACTTAAAGACATAAAAAGGAGGGGCTGGATTTTGAGGAATGTCAAAAATCCGGAGACAATCGCTGACCACACTTTCCGCTTAGCTATTATGGCCTGGATTCTGGGGGAGAAAAAAGGCCTTGATATTAAAAAGACGATGAAAATCGCTCTTGCCCATGATCTGTGCGAAGTTTATGCTGGAGATGTCACCCCTTATGAAAAGTTCATAGGCGGAGACAAGGCCGAGCTTGCGCGAGCATTAAAAAAATGGCCCAGATTCTCAAAGAAAGAAAAGATAGATACCGCCAGAAAAAAGCACAAAAAAGAACTGGCTTCTCTGAAAAAACTGACTGCTAAATTGCCGGAAAAAATCAAAAGGGAGATTATTAGACTTTGGTTTGAATACGAAAACGGTTCCAGCGCCGAAGCCCGCTTTATCAGGCAAATTGATAAACTAGAAAATCTTTTACAGGCGTTTGAGTACAATAAGAGAGACAAGAAATTCCCCATTGATGCCTGGTACGTTGAAATCAGGGAAAAAATTGATGATCCGCTTCTCATCGAATTCATAAAGCTTTTAGGAAAAAAGAAAAAATAGAGAATAGATTCTTTGAGGAAAACTTTCGCTTCCAAGAGCGGATTTTCTTTTTTTAGGCTACAATGAAGCTAAGATGGTTAATCGAGAGCTTGCCAAAATCTTTTCAGAAATGGCGATCTTCCTCAGAATGAAGGAAGTTCCCTTTAAACCTCAGGCTTATGAAAGGGCAGTTTTGGGATTAGAAACTCTTAATAAAGAAGCCAGCGAAATTTACCAACAGAAGGGGATTGAGGGGCTCAAGGAAATCCCCGGGATTGGGGAAAATCTGGCAGATAAGATCAAAGAATACTTAGAAACAGGCAAGATCAGGTCCTATCAGAAGCTGAAGCAAGAAATGCCAATTAATCTTGAAGAACTGACAGCGGTTGAGGGCATTGGTCCAAAAGCTATAAAATTGCTTTGGTCGAAACTGAAGATAAAAAACCTAAAAGATTTAGAAAAGGCGGCTCGGGCCAAAAAACTCAGATTATTGCCTGGTTTTGGCGAAAAGTCAGAAAAGAACATCTTAACAGGGATCGGGTTTTTAAAGAAAAGTCAGGGGAGGTTCCTTCTGAGCGAAATACTGCCGGAAACCCAGAAAATTGTTTCAAATCTTGAAAAACTTAAAGAGGTAGAAGAAATAAGCTTGGCCGGGTCTTTGCGTCGAGGCAAAGATACCATTGGCGACGCTGATATTTTAGTTATTAGCCAGGATCCTGGTAAAGTTATTAAAAGCTTTATTTCTTCCCCTGGCATTCTCAAGGTTTGGGGGCAGGGGTTAAAAAAGGCTTCGATCAGGACCAAGCAGGGATTTGATATTGATCTGAGAATCGTGCCAAGAAAAAGCTATGGTTCGGCTTTACAATATTTTACCGGCTCAAAAGAGCATAATATCTTTCTTCGAAAAATGGCAATGGGAAAGGGATTGAAACTTAATGAATACGGGGTTTTCCATGGCAAAAAAATGATTGCCGGGACAACTGAATCAGGCATTTATCAGGCCATTAATTTGCCTTTTATTGAGCCGGAATTAAGAGAAAATCGAGGTGAGATTGAAGCAGCCAGGGCAAAAAGATTGCCAAGGCTAATTACCCTCAAAAACATTTTCGGGGATCTGCATTGCCACTCTTCCTGGAATGGCGGCCAAAATACGATTTCAGAAATGGCCCAGACTGCCCGAGCCAGGGGTTATCGTTATCTAGGGATTGCCGATCATACCAAGTTTTTAAGAATCGAAAACGGCTTGGATGAAAAACAGCTTTTAAATCAGCGTCGGGAAATCGATAAATTAAATGAGAAATTTATTAAACAGGGCATTGATCTCAAAATTTTGCAAGGCTGTGAAGCTAATATTTTAGAAAACGGCTCGATCGACATCAATAACCAGGCATTGGAAGGCCTTGATTTTGTCATTGCCGGGATCCATTCCCAAATGAAGATGACTAAAGCTAAAATGACAGCTAGAATAATTCGCGCCATGGAAAATCCTAATGTTGATATCATTTCCCATCCGACCGGAAGAATACTGAAGAAAAGAGATGAGTTTCAGATTGATTTCGAAAGAGTTTTAAAGGTTGCCAAGGAGACAGGTACAATTCTGGAAATAAGCTCGTCGCCATCCAGACTAGACCTGAAAGATCTTAACATCAAGCTTGCCAAGGAGGCAGGAGTTAAGATGGTTATTAACACAGACTCTCACTCCGCTAGCCAATTGGAGCTTATGGATTACGGCGTTATTCAGGCCAGGAGAGGCTGGGCTGAAAAAAAAGACATTATTAACTGTTGGTCCTTAGAAAAACTGCTGACTTTTTTAAAAACTAATTAAAACCTGCTATTTGCTGTTTTCTACAATTTCTTTAAAGATTTCTGGATAGTTTTCCGCCAGATCAGCTAAAACTTTTCTGTCCAGAGTAATATTTTTTTCTTTAAGATTGTGGATTAATTGGCTATAAGAAACGCCCAATTCCTTGGCCGAGGCGCCAATCTTAATTTGCCAAAGGCCCCGAAAATCCCGTTTCTTATTGCGACGATCCCGATAAGCATTACGACTAGCATGCAAAATAGCTTCTTTTGCCAGCTTTAATTTTGATTTTCTGCCCCAGCGATAACCTTTTGTATCTTTAAGGATATTTTTTCTTCTTTTTAATCTTGCTTTTCCAGATTTAACCCTAGCCATATGTTTTAAGCGTTGATTAGCTTTTTAATCCTTTTAAATTCACCTTTAGAAAGAGGCACCATCTTTCTTTTTCTTCTTTTTGCCTGACCAGACTTTTTTGCTAGATAATGATTGATACCTGATTGTCGCCTCAAAACTTTGCCGGTCTTGGTGATCTTTAATCTCTTTTTAATTGATTTTCTCATGTTTCTAAATTCATTTCTTTGAAATAATCATGGTAAATCCTCTGGGACCTCTTTTAAAATCTGTTTCAAGTTTGACCGGGACAGTTTTTCCAAGGATTTCCAGGAACTTACTGACTTTATCTTTAGCAATATTAGCTAAAGCCTTTTCTCTGCCCCTTAAAACCATTTGAATCAAAACCTTATTATTATCATTTAAGAACTTTTCTGCCTGTTTAGCTCTTATTTCCAGATCATGGACAGAAATGCCGAAAGAAAGTCTAATGCCTTTTAACTGGCCGCCTTTTTGTTTTCTCATTTCTTTCTGTTTTTTCTCTTGCCAATAAATATGCTTGCCATAATCGCCAATTTTACAAACAGGCGGAATCAGCTTACCAGTAACCTGAATTAAATCTAAATGGCGCTCCTTAGCTAATCGGAGCGCGTCGGTTATACTGACAACCCCTAGTTGCTTTCCAGTTTCGTCAATCAGCCTGACTTCAGCTGCCCTTATTTGATTGTTTGCTGGTGATTTTAAAATATTTAAAAATTATTTTGATTATTATACTAAAAGTGGAGGCGCCGAGAGTTGCACCCGGATCCAGGAGATTTTCTCAAAGAAGATCTACAAGCTTGTCCCAATTAAAGGTTTGAAGCAGAGGATTCTAATCGGGAGAAAATCCGGCTGCCAATGTGGTTGGTTGGCTTTCGCCAATGCCAACCCGATAAAAGAACACTTTTCTCGATAAATGACACCAACCTTAATCATCGAGAATCTTTAAGGTCGATGCTGCCTTAGGTTGTTAGACAACAGCTAGAGCAGGTTGTGAAAATGAGTTGGCACTTATGTTTCCTGAAAGTTTAACGAGATTTCAGAAGACTCGGCTTGCCTTTCTTGAGAGTAATCGCTGTCAAAGCTTGTCACCCCCGTAACACGTAACGATATATTGGGTTATATTTTTAAAAAGCTGGCTTAGCTGAGAAACTCTCCCATTTCTCTTTTTGCCTCCCGTTTTTTAATCACCTGCCTTTGATCAATCTTTTTGATTAGCCGCGCCAATGCAAACTCCAGCTTTATCTTACCGCTCTTAGTATATATTTTTAAGGGTACAAATGTCAATCCTTTTTGAGAGGATTTGCCCTTAAGATAAAGAAGCTCTTTTTTAGTTAAAAGCAGTTTTTTTTCTCTTTCGGAGATATGATCAGGAGCGTTTTTGGGTTGGTAAGGGGGAACATGGCAGCCGACTAGATAAAGTTCGCTGCTACCTTTAAAAATAACATAGCTGCCGGCTAAACCAACCATACCCATTTTTATTGATTTGACCTCCTGACCCAAAAGCACCAGGCCAGCCTGATATTTTTCCAGGATTTCATAGCTGAAATTGGCTTTTCTGTTGTCAGCGAAAATCTGCATGGCTTTATAGCGGGCGTCCCGCCCGGTATACTTTTAATTATAGCGGTTAGTAAACCGATATATCGTACTCGCTATTAGATATTCTAGCAGAATTGTGTTAAATTGTAAGTGATGATCGGGCAAAAAACCAAAAAAATATTCAGCGAACTATTGAAAAAGCAAGCTAAGAAAGCCTTATCTGACAAAATTGATTTGTTAAATATTGTTGTTGAATTTCCTTTGCCTGAGTTTGGCGATTATAGCCTTAATCTTGCCCTTAAGTTTTGGCAGGATTTCGGCTTCAAAAACCCTCATGAATTTGCAGTTAAAATTAAAGAGGACTTAGATCAAAACAAGCAGTTGATGAAGGTAATTTCTAAAATCCAGGTTGAAGAACCGGGATTTATCAATTTTTGGCTTAAACCAGAGTATCTTTTAGACGTAGTCAAGGAAATAAACAAGGCTGGATCTAGGTTTGGCAGGACCAGAGAAATGAGCCAAAAGATTATGGTTGAATATGCTCATCCCAATACCCACAAAGAAATGCACATCGGCCACATGAGAACCCTAATTACCGGTGAGGCTTTGTCTAGGATTTTTGAAACAGCCGGTGCCAAGGTTTTCAGGGCAAATTACCAGGGAGATATTGGCCCTCATGTTGCTAAATCAATTTGGGGCACAATCCAGCTTTTAAAAGAGAGAAGCCAGACTTGGGAGCAATGGGAAGCAGAATCGTCATTTAAAAAGGCTCATTTGTTAGGAGAAGGATATGTCAGGGGCAACCAGGATTACGAGAGCCATAAAGAAGAGATTGATGATTTAAATGCTGATCTTTATCAGAACAACCCCAAGGTGATGCCAATATATTTCCGAACAAGAAAATGGTGTTTAGATTATTATGATAATTTTTACAAGAGATTTGGAACTCATTTTGACCGGCTTTTTTTCGAAAGCGAAGTGGCCGAGGAGGGCAAAAAACTGGTTTTGGCAAATCTTGGCAAAATTTTTGAAAAGAGTGACGGAGCAATTATCTTTGACGGGACAAAATATGGCTTGCACAAAAGAGTTTTTGTCACTGCCGAAGGCTATCCGACTTATGAGGGCAAGGAAATGTATTTGGCTCAGAAGCAGCGGCAAACTTTTAAGTTTGACAAGAACGTGCACGTGGTTGCCAATGAGCAAGCGGAATATTTCAAGGTTGTTTTCAAAGCCATTGAATTGCTTGATCCTTGGTTTAAAAATAGGGAGCGTCATTTATCAATGGGCATGGTTAATTTGGTTAACCAAAAAATATCTTCAAGGCGCGGCATTGTTATTACTGTTGACGGTTTATTAGATGAAGTTAAGACCATGGCCAGGCAGTTAACAAGTTCAAGTAAAGAACTTGGTTCAGAGACAGAGGATATTATTGAAAAAATAACCTTGGCCGCAGTTAAATACTCGGTTTTAAAAGCCCATCCTACTTTAAATGTAGAATTTGATTTAAAGCGATCAGTAGACATGGATGGCAGTTCCGGACCCTATATTCAATACGTATTTGCCAGGTGCAAGAGCGTACTTGAGAAGGCGAAAGGTTCTGCTATGGTGGGTCGGGTTTTGAGCGATGAAGAACTGGTTGTTGCCAGGTGGCTGACAAAGTTCCCAGAAATAATTTTAAGGTCAGCCGAACAAATGGCGCCAAATTTAATTTGCAGCTATCTTTTTGAGCTGTGTCAAAAGTTTAATAATTTTTATCAGAAAAATCGCATTATTGGTTCCAAAGAGGAGAGTTCCAGATTGGCATTGACCAAGGCTGTGGCTCAAGTGATTGAAAATGGGCTTTGGCTTCTTGGCATTGAGGCGCCCTCGAGAATGTAGTACGTGGCTATGAGATATAGTAGAGTAATACGGAATAATTATAGTAGTCACGAAGTAATACAGTATAATATCGCATCCTCGTTAATTATTCATATGCAATATTAGCGAGGACGAGTAAGGACGAGTAAACGAGTAAAAGCGATATAATAGATGCAAGGTGAGCCAATACAAATATTATTTTAGAAAACCAAGGCTGGAGATAATCAAAGATATTTTAACGGTTTTAATGCTGACCGGGGCAGTTTGTATCGCCGCTACTTCACCTTATTTCGGCGTTAATTTAATGCGCTATTTCAAACGCGCAAGAAAGTATAAAAAAAGTGAAAGGAAAAATATTTATAATGCTTTTTATCGTCTTCGAAAAAATGGTTGCCTGGAACTTAATTTAAAAAATCATCAACTTTATATTTCTTTAACTGAAAAAGGGAAAAAGATGGCTGGCAGATTCCAGATAAACTTTTTAAAAATCAAAAAACCGTTGAAATGGGATGCAAAATGGCGCCTGGTGATTTTTGATATTCCTAATTTTCATGGAATTAAAAGATCTGTTTTTCGGGGAAAGCTTAAAGAACTAGGATTTTATCAGTTGCAAAAGAGTGTTTGGGTCCATCCTTATAACTGTCGCGATGAAATTAATTTGTTAAGAGAATTCTTTGGTTTAAGCAGGAAAGAAATCCGTTTGATTATCGCAAACGATATTGAGGATAGCGCCTCTATCAAAAAAGCGTTTCAGTTAAAGTAATTTTCATTGTCCTTGTTAACTATCTGTATGCAATGTTAACGAGGGGGTATATTTTATCGAGAGAATCAAATTTAAGAGAATCAAATTTATATGGAGAAAATCTAATTTGGTTGAAATAAAGCAAAAATAATGCTATTTTAGATAATATGATGAATCTTAAAAATCATTATTTTATTCTTAGGCACGGGCAAACAACCTGGCCCCATACTGAGATTTGTTATCCTTCTGATAACAAAGAATCAGTGGGTTTGAGTCAGGATGGTATTTCTCAAATAAAGCTTGTTGCCGAAAGCTTAAAAAAAGAAAATATCAGCTTGATTTTTTGCTCTGAATATTTACGAGTTAGACTAACAGCTGAAATAGTAGCTTCAGCCTTAGGGTTAAAACCAGTGATTGATGCCAGACTTAACGACACTGAGCTGGGAGATTATTACGGTAAGCCCAAGGCTAGTTTTTACCAAGAGTTTCCAGATCCTGCCAAAAGATTTGAGACGAAGTCTCCTATGGGCGGGGAAAGCTGGGATGAAGTTAAGGTTAGACAAATCAGCTTTTTAAAAGAAACCGAGCAAAAATATGATGGCCAGAATATTTTAGTTGTTGGCCACGGTGATAGCCTTTGGCTCTTAGAGGGCTTAATCAGACAAATGACAAATAAAGAGCTTTTAGAGGCTATCTTCGAGAAAAAAGAGTTTATTAAAAAAGGAGAGTTAAGAAAAATTAACTAAACTTATGCCAGAGGCTATTAGCTTCCCAGAAAAAGAAGAAAAGATATTAAAGTTCTGGAAAAAGAACAAGATTTTTGAAAAATCAATTGAACAACGGTCTGAAAATAACCCAGCTTCTTTTTATGACGGACCGCCTTTTGTAACCGGCGTGCCTCATTACGGTCATTTATTGGGAAGCATTGCTAAAGATATTATTCCCAGATATCTGGCCATGAAGGGTAAAAGAGTCAGGAGGGTTTGGGGTTGGGATTGTCATGGTTTGCCGATTGAAAACAAGGTTGAGCAAAAACTAGGGTTAAAAGACAGACGCGATATTGAAAAGATCGGACTTTTGAAGTTCATTAATGAATGCAAGGATTATGTTTCTCAAACCTCGGCAGAATGGAATTGGTATATTGATAGGATTGGTCGCTGGGTAGATATGGATAATGCTTATAAAACCATGGATCTGACCTATATGGAGTCAGTCATTTGGGTTTTCAAAAAGCTTTACGACCAAGATTTGATTTATAAAGGAATGAGGATTTCCTTATTCTGTCCCCGTTGCTCGACCCCGATCTCTAATTTCGAGATTGCTATGGATAACTCTTACCAGGACAGGGAAGACACGGCCGTCACTCTTAAATTTAAGATTATTAATCAGGAATTTTTAAATAAATATAAGCTTAAAAAACCCTGTTATTTATTAGCTTGGACAACCACCCCTTGGAGCTGTGTTAGCGTTATGGGGCTGGCAGTTGGCGAGGGTTTTAATTATCAGATTATTGAAACAGATGAAGAGTGTTATTTAATCGCTAAAAACGCGGTTGAAAAAACAATGACTGACTTGGAGTATAAAATAATCGGCGATTTGACCGGCAAAGAAATAGCAGGCTTAAGCTACGAGCATTTATTTGATTATTATAATAGCCAATTTACAGGCTTTAAAACCTATTCGACCAGCTATGTTTCACAAGAAGAAGGCACTGGTATTGTGACCATTAATGGTGCTTTTGGTGACGTTGATATGGACTCAAGTAAAAAATACAATCTGCCGATTATTGTCAATGTTGACGAAGAGGGTAAGTTTACCCCAGAAGTAAAGGTTTGTCCTGGAATTTATGTCAAAGATGCGCAGAAATTAATCATTGATGACCTTAAAGAGCGTAATTTACTTTTCAAAGAAGAAAAGATTATTCACTCTTATCCTTTTTGTTATCGTTGTGAAACGCCTTTGATTTACCGGGCTCAGGATAGTTGGTTTATTAGCATTGAAAAGTTAAGACAAAAACTTTTAGATAAAAACCAAGATGTTCATTGGGTTCCGAAACATTTTAAAGAGGGTCGGTTTAGCGAGGGAATTAAAACAGCTCCAGACTGGTGTATTTCCAGGACCCGTTATTGGGCCACGGCCATGCCAGTTTGGGAATGTCAGCAATGTGAAAATAGGGAGGTTTTCGGTTCAATTGCTGATATTGAGAAAAGGAGCGGTCAAAAAGTAAAAGACCTGCATCGTCCTTTTATTGATGAAATAGTTTTTAAATGTTTGAAATGCGACAATGAAATGAAAAGGGTTAAAGAAGTTTTGGATTGCTGGTTGGATTCAGGTTCAATGCCTTATGCTGAAAGACATTATCCTTTTGAGAATAAAGAAGACTTTGAAAAAAGTTTTCCAGCTGATTATATCTCAGAATACACAGGACAGGTTCGGGCTTGGTTTTATGTTTTACACGTTTTAGGCGTTGCTTTATTTGATTCCAATTGTTTTAAGAATGTGGTTGTTTCCGGAGTTATCATGGGTACTGACGGCCGGAAGATGAGTAAAAGCTTTCATAATTATCCAGATCCCAAGGGAGTTCTTGAAAAGTATGGCGGCGATGCCCTCAGGCTTTATTTAATGGGCAGTCCGACTATGTCTGGCCAGGATATGAATATTTCAGAGGAAGGAATTAAAGAACAGGTTAAAAAGATAAACTTAATCTATTGGAACTGCTATAATTATTTCAAAACTTTTGCTGACTTTAATGCTTTTGACTTTAAGAAAGAATTGATAACCTCGGTTGATAATCTTCTTGATCTTTGGATTCTAAGCCGAGCCAATAGATTCCTTAAGGATTTTGCCTCTTATATGGATAACTATCATATTCCCGAATCAGTCAGGCTGGTGCCCGAGTTTTTGGACGATCTTTCGAGGTGGTACATTAGGAGAAGCAGAGACAGACTTAGGGCTGGTGATAAAAAGGCGCTGAGCACTCTTTACCGAGTTTTAATTCTTTTTACCAAGACCGCAGCCCCGCTAATTCCTTTTTTAACTGAAGAAATTTATAAGAGCCTAAGCGATGATAAAGAATCGGTTCATTTAGAAGACTGGCCAGAGTTTTTAGAGAAATTAATTAATAGCGATCTTGAAGAAAAGATGGCTATAGTCAGAAGTATTTCCACCCAGGCGTTAGCTGAGAGGGCCAAAATGGGTATTAAGATCAGGCAACCATTATCAGAACTAAAAATAAAAGACGAAAGAATCCGGCACGATCAGGATTTTTTAAATCTAATTAAAGAAGAAGTTAACGTTAAGGAGGTTATTTTTGATGACAATCTTAAAGAGGAGCTTTGGTTAAACCCAGAAATTGACAAGAAATTGAAGCAAGAAGGCTTATTAAGAGAGTTAATTCGAAATATCCAACAGATGAGGAAATTGGCTGATTTAAAGCCTGGCGATAAAATTACAATTGGTTATTCGGCCTCAGAAGATGATGAGCTAGCGATTGAGAAAGACAGACCAGTTATTTTAAAAGAAACTTTTGCCAAATCTTTAGAAGCAGTTGCCAAAAACTCGTCTGGATTTGATTGTCAGAAAGAAATGGATTTTGATAAGGGGAAACTTTGGCTGGGTATCAAAAAAGTTTAATTATTGTATGTTTGTTCGTCATCGTAGCCAGGGCTACGTTTTAAAAAGAGAGAATGTTAACGAGGCCGATCAAGTTTTTTCAATCTATACCAAGGATTTTGGTGAAATTAGGGTTTTAGCCAAGGCTAGTCGTCGTTTAAATTCAAAATTAAGAAGTTTTATTCAGGTCCTTACCCTAGTTGAGATAGAATTTGTTCAGGGAAAAACGATTAAGACGTTAACAGATGCTGTTTTAATTGAGAGATTTAGTAGTATTAAGAAAAATCTTCTAAAATTACGACTGACCTATAATTTTGGCAGAACTTTTAATTCCTTAGTTAAAATCCAGGAAACCGATGATAATCTTTGGAGATTGCTTGATAGATTTTTCCATATTTTAGATTTAGAAAAAGAGGATGCGAATAAGTTGGAAATACTTTATTATTACTTTTTTTGGAATCTTTTAGACGTTTTAGGATACCGGCCGGAGTTAAAATCATGCACTTCTTGTCGTCAGAAACCGCTTCCTGATAAATTCTTTTGGATCAGCCATCAGGGCGGTCTAGTTTGTAAAAACTGCGTTAATAAGGTAAAAACAAAGGTAGATAAGATTGATATCCAGACTTTAAAGATTTTAAGGATTATTCTCGATTATGATTGGAAAGTTTCCAGAAGGCTGAAAATTGATCCAGAGATAAGACGAGGTTTAAAAATAATTAGTAAAAAATATTTTAACCACATTTACGAAAAAAGATGAATAAAAAAACTGTCCGTTATATTATTATTTTTATCCTAATTTTAGCTGTTGCTGGTTTTTGGTATTTTCAGAGAAACTCTTTTTCTAAAGAAATAATGAAGTTAGAAATACTGGGACCGGAAACAACCGAAGTTGGTCAGAAAGTTGATTATGTTCTAAAATACAAAAATAACGGGGATATAACTTTAATTAATGCCAAACTTAGCTTTGAGTTTCCTGAGAATTCTCTAACCGAAGACAATAAAATCAGAATCGAACAGAATTTGGAAGATATTTATCCAGGAGAAGAAAAAACCATCACTCTTTCGGGCCGTATTTTAGGACAGGAGAATGAATTAAAAAAAGCCCAGGCATGGCTGTCATTCCAACCTAAAAATCTTAAAGCCAGGTATGAAGTTTCCACGACTCAGACCACGGTAATTAAGTTCTCGCCGTTGACCTTTGAGTTTGATTTGCCGTCAAAGATTGAAGCGGAAAAAGACTTTAGTTTTTCCCTAAATTATTTCTCTAACGTTGATTATCCATTATCTCAACTCAGAGTTAAGATTGAATACCCGGCTGGCTTTGAATTTGTCGACAGTACCCCTAAAGCCTTAGAAAAAGATGAATGGCAAGTGCCAATTCTTAATAAGGCTGATGGTGGTCGGATCAAGATTTTCGGCAGGATTAATGGCAATATTGGCGAGCAGAAAATGTTTAGGGCCAGTTTTGGCATGTGGCAGGATGGAAATTTCATTCTACTCAAGGAGGCGTCTCGGGGAGCAGAGATTATCAGACCAACGATCTATCTTTCCCAATTAGTTAACGGCGCCTCTGATTACGTGGCTAGTTCCGGAGACACTCTTCATTACGAAATCTTTTTTAGGAATATTGGCAGCTCTCCTTTTGAAAATCTTTTTCTAGTGGTTAATCTAGAAGGTTCTTTATTTGATTTAACCAGCCTTCAGTCTCCGAATGCCAACTATCATCAAGGCAACAGCTCAATGATTTGGGATTGGAAGAAGAATCCACAGCTTAGGTTTCTAGACGAAGACGAAGAGGGTAAAGTAGAATTTTGGATCGCTCTTAAGAAGGAAGTAGCTACAGTTGGTCCTAGGGATAAAAATTTAATTTTAAAGAATAGTGTTAACTTATCCCCAGCCAAAGAAGAGTTTTCCTTAAAAGTTAATTCAAAATTAGATTTAGATCAGCAAGTATTTTTCAACAGCGATCTTTTCCAAGCCTCCGGCAGTTTGCCATTAAGGGTTGGCCAGCCAACAGCTTTAACCGTAACTTGGAAATTAAAGAATTTCTATAACGACTTAAGAAATACTAAAGTTAAGGCAACTTTGCCTAGCTGGGTGAGTTTGACCGGCCAGTTGTTGCCGCGAAATTCTTCATTTGTTTTTGATTCTCAATCCCGAGAGATAATTTGGGATTTAGGGGAGATAAAGGCGGGCCAAGGCGCTAACGGCACTGATAGTCCCAGCCTTTCTTTCCAAATATTATTAACCCCTAATTCTTCTCAATTAGGGCAAACACCCGGAATTATAAATAGGGCTCAGGCTTTCGGAGACGATACTTGGACCCAAGAACCAATTGAATCAGAAATTAAAACAGCTAGCAGTGGCTCTTTAAGCGATCCGGGGTTTGATTATTCCCAAGGAATTGTTCAGTAAATATGCCAGAAGAAAAAACAAAGGATAATCTAATGGAAAAAATTGTTTCTCTTTGCAAGCGTCGGGGTTTTGTTTTTCCCGGCAGTGATATTTATGGAGGTTTGCAGGGTTTTTATGATTACGGCCCATTAGGTTCAGAGGTTAAAAATAATCTCAAACAATTATGGTGGCGCTGGATGACGAGAGAACACGAAAGCATTGTTGGTATTGATGGCAGTATTATTACTCATCCTAAGGTTTGGGAGGCGAGCGGCCACGTTAAGAGTTTTGTTGATCCTTTGTCAGAATGTAAAAAATGCCACCATCGTTTTAAGGCAGACGACTTAGATGGCAATGATTGTCCCGATTGTGACGGCAAGCTGACTGAGCCTAGGAATTATAATATCTTAATGCCAACTGAACTGGGCGTAATTGAAGGAGAAAAAACAAAAACTTATTTGCGAGGCGAAGCCTGCCAGAATATTTATTTGAATTTTAAGAATGTTTTAAATTCCAGTCGTTTGCAAATTCCTTTTGGTATTTGCCAGATTGGTAAAGCTTTTAGAAATGAGGTTACTCCGGGAAATTTTCTTTATCGGCAGAGAGAATTCGAGCAATGGGATTTACAATGGTTTGTTGATCCCAAAGAGGCTGATAAGTGGTTTGAATTTTGGAAGGAAGAAAGAATGAATTGGTATAAGAAATTATTCACTCATCCGGAAAATCTTGGTTTCTTTGAGCATACGAAGTTGGCTCATTATGCCAAGAAAGCTTTTGATATTGAATATTTAAAATCGCCATTCGGTAATAAAGAAATGGAGGGAATCCATTGGCGCGGAGACTGGGATCTTTCCGGCCATAGTAAGTATTCTGGTCAGGATTTGAGTTATACTAATCCTGTCACTAATGAAAGATTTATTCCTTGGATTATTGAAACTTCAGGCGGAGTTGATCGAACCTTTTTATTCTTAATGATTGATGCTTACACTGAAGAAAAAGACAGAATTGTTTTAAAATTAGATCCAAGGATTGCCCCCTATAAAGCAGCTGTCTTCCCGCTTCTGGCCAATAAACCGGAATTAGTCAGTAAAGCTCGGGAAATTTTTGAGGCTTTAAGGCTAGATTTTTCCGTTGTTTGGGATGACAGAGGTAATATTGGAAAAAGATATTATTCTCAAGATGAGGTGGGAACAAAATGGTGCATTACTTGCGATTTTCAGACCTTGGAGGACAAAACTGTAACCATTAGAGATCGAGACACAACCAAACAAGAAAGGATTAAAATTAATGAGCTGTCGGGATTTTTAGAAGATAAATTAAAGCCAAATGCTTAAAAAGTTTATTCTCAATAATGGCCTGAGGGTTCTTCTTTTCCCGATGGAGAATACTGAAGCAGTTACTTTATTGTTTTTAGCTGCTACTGGTTCTAAATATGAGACCAAGAATATTAGCGGCATTTCCCATTTACTTGAACACCTTCTTTTTAGGGGTATAAAAAGCTATCCTGAGCCAGGCAGCATTTCTAGGGCTTTAGACGAAATCGGTGGTTTTTATAATGCCTTCACTGACAAGGAGGTTCTGGGAATTATCTTTAAAGCCGGTGTTGAAAATTTAAGTTTGATTTCAAAGATCTTAACTGAAATGGTTACCGTACCTCTTTTAGATAAAAAAGAACTGATCAAAGAAAAAAAAGTAGTGGTTGAAGAAATTAGTATGAGAGAGGATAATCCTCAAATACTAATTCTTGATCTTTGGGAAACTCTTTTATACGGTGATCAGCCAGCTGGCTGGCTGGTAATCGGTTCTAGAAAAACTGTCAGCAGTATTTCCCAGAAGAATCTTTCTGATCATTTAAAAAGCTCTTTTACGGCCAAAAATTCAGTCTTGGCCATAGCCGGGAATATTAAAGAAAAGGATGTTATTAAGATGGTTAAAAGAGATTTTTCTGTTTTACCCGGCAAAAAACGCTTTCAAAAGAAATCAGTTAAAGAAAATCAAAATAAGCCAGAGATCATGCTTCATTTTAAGAAAACTGATCAAACTCATCTTTGCCTTGGAGTCAGGACAGTTGGCATCAGCGCTTTTTCTGAGAAAAAATATGTTCTGGCAGTCATCGCTTCTTTATTAGGAGGGATGATGAGTTCCAGGCTTTTTGTCGAAGTCAGGGAGAGAAGGGGTTTGGCTTATTATATCAGGACTTCTTGCGAACATTATACTGATAGCGGTTACTTGGTAACCCATGCCGGTTTGAATAACGAAAAAGTTATGGAAGCAATCGAGATTATTTGTCGTGAGTATCAAAGATTAAAGATGGAAAGGGTTGGTGATCAGGAATTGGCCAAAGCTAAGGAAAATTTAAGGGGTCGGTTAAGACTGGGATTAGAAACTTCTGACAGTTTTGCTTCTTTCTTTGGACTTCAGGAATTGATTGACGGGAAAGTTTTAACACCGTCTCAGCAATGGCAAAAGATTGCCAAAATTACTCCAGATGATATTCTAAAAGTGGCCAAGGAGGTTTTTAGGGCGGAAAACCTTAATGTTGCTTTAATCGGGCCTCAGCGCCAAGAGAAAGAAATCAGAAACATTTTAAAGATTTAGAATGGAAAAAGTAACTTTTGATTTTTCATGGGAGACAATTACTAAAATAGGGGTTTTAGTTGCTTCTCTCTATGTCCTTTATCAATTAAAAGAGATTTTAATTTGGGTTGTTTTTGCCCTGGTCATTTCTTTTCTATTTAACCCTTTGATCAATTATTTTCAAAAGAAAAAAATGCCAAGGTTCTTGGCCGCTGGCCTGGTCTATTTTTTGTTCTTTAGCATTTTAGCGATCCTGATCTATATTTTTATCCCCTTGTTAGTAATCGAGGTTAGTAATTTTTCTCAGAGTTTTTCAGAGTATTTTGACCAAGTGTCTCCGCCCTTGAGAAATCTGGGGATTGAAGGTTTTGAAAGTTTAGATAAATTTGTTGGTTTAATTGAGAACACTCTTTTTGATATAACCAGAAATATTTTCAGTGGTTTATTTGCTATTTTTGGCGGTATTTTTACCACCTTTTTTATCGTTTCTCTAGCTTTTTTCTTATCTTTGGAAGAAAAATTTGTTCAAAAATCATTTGCGATTGCTTTTCCAGCTGAATATGAAGACATTGCTCTTGATCTCTGGAAAAGATGTCAAGGAAAGGTTAGCGGCTGGTTTCTAAGCCGAGTGGCCAGTTCTTTATTTGTCGGTGTTTTAACCTATATTGCTCTCTTGGTTTTGGGGGCAAGCTATCCTTTTTCTCTCGGAATTTTAGCTATGGTTTCTAATTTTGTTCCCATAGTCGGACCATTTATAGCCGGCATTTTTATTTTCATTGTTTTGATTTTAACCAGTCCGGTTAAAGCAGTCCTGGCAGTCGGCATCTTCGTTTTAATCCAGCAGATTGAAAACAATATTATCACTCCGGTATTGAGTAAAAAATTTATTGGTTTATCACCATCTTTAGTTTTAGTGTCCTTAGTGGTTGGCGCCAAACTAGGTGGGGTTTGGGGAGCGATTCTGGGGATTCCCTTGCTCGGAATTTTTCTAGAGTTCGTGAAAGATTTTCTTAAAGAAAAAAAGGGAACAGAAGACTCCTCTTAATATTCATGGCAGTTCTATATATCGTTGCTACTCCTATTGGTAATCTTCAAGATATCAGCTCCCGCGCCATTGAGGTATTGAAGGGAGTTGATTTGATTTTAGCTGAAGATACCAGGGTTACAAAAAAGCTTTTGGCTCGCTATCAAATCAGAACCAAAACAATCAGCTATCATCAACATAGCCGTTTGGAAAAAATAGATTATTTTCTAGATTTATTGAAAAGAGGAAAAGATTTAGCCTTGGTTTCAGATGCTGGCACGCCCGGGGTTTCTGATCCCGGCAACATGCTGATAAAAAAAGTGGTTGAGGTTTTAGGAGATAAAATAGTTTTTATTCCTATTCCTGGCCCTTCGGCATTGGCAGCCGCAGCCAGCATTTCTGGTTTTCCAATGGAAAGATTTTTATTCTTGGGCTTTCCCCCGCAAAAGAAAAAAAGAAAAAGATTCTTTGAAGAAATTATTGCCTCAAAATATCCAGTAATTTTTTACGAATCCCGTTACCGGCTTTTAAAAACCCTAGAGGAGTTGAATAGTATACTAAATACCAAATACCAAATACTAAATACTCGTTTGGTGATTTGCCAGGAGCTGACAAAAATGTTCGAAAAAACTTATCGAGGGACAATTTCAGAAGTTCTTGATAAAATAAAAGACCAGGATTTAAGAGGAGAGTTCGTGATCATTCTTAGCAATCAAAAAGTTAGAAAAGATGAGTAAATTTTATATCACCGCTGCTATACCCTATGTTAATGCTAAGCCCCATTGCGGCCACGTTTTAGAATTTGTCCAAGTAGATGCGCTTAAAAGGTATCACCAACTCTTAGGCGAGGAATCATTGTCTCTTTCCGGGGGTGACGAAAATGCTTTGAAGAACGTCCAGGCGGCGGAGAAATCTGGTCGGCCGCTCAAAGAATTCATTGACGAAAACACGGAAGCTTTCCGGCAACTAGCGATAAAGTTAAACGGCGGATTTGATGTTTGGCAAAGGGGCAGCGACCAGAAACATCATTTTCCTTCCAGCCAGAAACTTTGGAAACTCTGCGCCCAAAACGGGGATATCTATAAGAAACCGTATAAAGGGCTTTATTGCGTCGGCTGCGAGGCTTTTTACACCCGCGAGGAGTTGAACGAAAACGGAGAGTGTTTTGAGCATAGTGGCAAGAAACTTGAAGAAATACAAGAAGAAAATTACTTTTTTGCTCTTTCAAAATATCAAGATAAGATTATTCAGATTATTGAGGATGGAACTTTTAAGATTGTACCCGAGTTCAGAAAAAACGAAGTTTTAAGTTTTCTCAAAGGCGGGTTGGTTGATATTTCTATTTCCAGATCGAATGAACGAGCTAAGAATTGGGGCGTGCCCGTGCCGAATGATTCAACACAAAGAATTTATGTTTGGTTTGATGCTTTGAATATTTATCAAAGCGGCATTGGTTTTGGTTGGGATGAAGAAACGTATAAAAAATGGTGGCCGGCAGATCTTCATATTATTGGCAAGGGAATAAGCAGGTTTCACGCTATTTACTGGCCAGCTTTTCTTCTTTCGGCCGGGCTTTCTCTGCCTAAGGAACTTTTAGTTCATGGTTATTTGACAGTTGACGGTAAAAAGATAAGCAAGTCTGATCCTTCGACGATTATAGATCCTGTTCCGATCATTGAAAAATATGGCGTTGACGTTATCCGATATTATCTTTTAGCTAAGGTTTCTCCTTTTGAAGATGGAGATTTTTCCGAAAGCAAACTAGCAGAGGTTTATAATGCGGATTTAGCCAATGGCTTGGGAAATCTAGTATCTAGGGTTTTAACCATGGTGGAAAACTATTGTGAAGGAAAAGTTCCTGAGATTTCTCAAGACCCAGACAGCCATCCTTTAAGAATTGACGAGAATATTTACAACTGGAAAAAAGCTTGGGTTGACATTGATAAAAACATGGAGGATTTCCACTTTAATGATGCTTTAGCTTCTGTTTGGCGCTTTATCAGCGAAGCGGATAAATATATCGATATTCACAAACCATGGGAAATGGCAAAACAGGGCAAAACAGAAGAGCTAAATTGGGTCTTATACGGGCTTTTGGATTCCTTGCATCAGGTTGCCTGGCAGATTTATCCTTTTTTACCCGAGACCAGTCAGAAAATAGCTAAGTCTTTAGGGATTAAAGGATTATTAGTTGAAAACCCTTTAAGTAAAAACAGCTGGGTTAATATCAAGTCTGGAACAGCGATTAAGAAGCCAGCTGCGCTTTTTCCCAAGATTGAAGACAAAATCGCTTGACAAGTTAGCTTACTTTTATTCTTTTGGCTTGAATATTGGCCATCAGCGCGGTGGTCAATCTCAGGTCAAAAAGACCCGAGCCGTTCTTTATACAAAAAGGAGAAAAGCGATGAAAGATCTCTCAAAACTTAGTTTTAGTGAGCTCCAAGAACTGTTTCTGGAGCTCTCCGAAAAAAAAGAGCTAAACCAAAAAAAGAAAGATCTTTTGGCGCGTGTTCGCGCTGAACTTCAGCGTATCGCGGATACGCATTAATGTATTGGGGCTCGTGAGAAGATTCGCGAGCCCTTCTTTTTAATCGATTAAAATTAGTTTTTAACAGTACAACTTCATAAATTTTAATCTAAATATAATGATTATCGATACCCATTGCCATTTGAATTTTAACGCTTTTAAAAACGACATTGATCAAGTTATCAGCCGGTCTTTAGCTGATAATGTTTGGATAATTAATGTTGGCTCTCAACTGGAAACGAGCAAAAAAGCGGTAGATCTTGCGGAAAAATATCCCCAGGGCGTTTTTGCCTCAGTTGGTTTACATCCGATCCATGTTACCGGCCATCTAATGAAAAAAGGACTGGATGCGGAAGAATTGGCGGCTCAAGAGAAAATAGGGGAGTTTGATATTGATGAGTATAGGCAGCTTGTTCTAAATTCGCCAAAAGGGAAAATCGTCGCTATCGGCGAAATCGGCCTGGACTATTACTGGAAACCAAAATCAAAAGCAAAGTTAGAAGAATTCAAGCAGCTTCAAGAAAAGGCATTGTTGGCGCAAATAGATTTAGCTAAAGAGTTAAACCTACCAGTGATTTTTCATTGCCGCTCCGCCCACGATAATCTTATAGAAATACTAAATACCAGATACAAAATACTAAATACAAGCTTGCACGGAGTGATCCATTGTTTTACGGGAAATATAGAACAAATGCAACAATATTTGGATATCGGGTTATATCTGGGCTTTAACGGAATTATTTTTAAGCAGATTGCGGGAATTAACTGGCAGGAAATTATTTCAAACACGCCCTTGGATAGAATTTTGGTAGAAACCGACGCCCCTTATTTAATTCCTCCAATCAGCGAAGATCAGCATTTGGATCAGCGTCAATCAGCGAACCCGCGGAACGAACCTTTGTTCGTGAAGCGGGTTGTTCAGGAAATTGCGAAAATCAAAAAATTAAGCTATCAAGAAGTATTAGAAATTACGGTTCAGAACGCCAGAAAACTTTTCAAAATATGATACCCTACGAACCAGAGAAAATAGAGACAAAATGGCAAGATAAATGGGAGGAACAAAAGATTTATCAAGCCATTGATGGTTCTAAAAAACAGAAGTTTTACGCCTTAATTGAATTTCCTTATCCGTCAGGGGCTGGCTTTCATGTCGGAAATGCGAGATCTTGGTTAGCCATGGACGCTTATTCTCGCAAAAAGCGGATGAATGGATTTAATGTTTTATACCCAATGGGTTGGGACGCTTTTGGCTTGCCCGCGGAAAATTATGCCCTAAAGAATAAACTCCATCCTTCTATAACCACGGCCCAGAACATCGCCACGTTTAAGAGGCAGATTAAATCATTGGGTCTTTCTTTTGACTGGTCGCGGGAAATCAACACTACCGATCCAAAGTATTATAAATGGACCCAGTGGATTTTTCTGAAACTATTGGAAAAAGGTTTGGCATATCGGGCGGAAACTTCGGTTAATTGGTGTCCCATTTGCAAAACTACCTTGGCCGATGAAGAGGTCTTAGCCGACGGCAGCCACGAAAGATGCGGCAAGCCGACTGAAAAACGTTTTCAAAAACAGTGGCTACTTAAAATAACTGATTATGCCCAAAGGCTTTTGGATGATCTTAATTTAGTTGATTATTCTCAGAAAATCAGAGTCCAGCAAGAAAACTGGATCGGTAGAAGCGAAGGAGCTGAACTTAAATTTGGAATTAAAGGGACTGAATCACAAATCAATGTTTTTACAACAAGGATAGATACTATTTTTGGTGCAAGCGCTTTAGTGGTGGCGCCAGAGCATAAAATTATTAATCAATTAGAGGATCGGATAAAAAATATTGATGAAGTTAGGGGATATCAAAAAAAAGCAAAGGACAAGTCAGAACTGGAAAGAACCGATCTGGCAAAAGAAAAAACAGGAGTAAGATTAGAAGGGATAATAGCAGTTAATCCATTTAGCGAAGAAGAAATTCCAGTCTTTGCTGCTGACTATATTATGGAGAGTTATGGCACGGGCGCTATTATGATGGTGCCAGCTCACGATAATCGTGATTACGGGTTTGCTCAAAAATACAATTTGCCGATCAAAGAAGTTATTGCGCCCTATTGGCTTGATTCAAAATATCCTCCCAGGCCAGATAAGCAAACAGAGAAGCGGGAAGTGGTTACTATTATTGTCAGGAATCCGAAAGATAAAAAGTTACTTTGTCTTAAGTGGAAGAAAGCTGATTGGCAATCATTCCCAACCGGCGGTGTTGAAAATGATGATCCAAAGACTGCCGCTAGAAGAGAGACATTAGAAGAAACCGGCTACAAAAATCTGAAATTTATTGCTCAAATTCCCGGTTCAACTTATGTGGAATTTTATCGACCTCATAAAGATTCCAATGTGTATGCCCATTTTCAATATCTTGTATTTGAATTAGAAAACGAGGAGAAAATTGATATTGAAAAAAATGAAATAAATAATCATGAGCCAGTTTGGATTTCGGAAAATGAAATAGAAAGTTTTATCAACGTAGAAAATCAATTGTTTATGTGGAGGCGTTTTAAAACTCCTGATTTGATTTATACGGGTTATGGTGTATTAATTGATTCGGGAAAATATTCAGGACTTTTCTCAGAAGATGCTTGCAATAAAATGGTTTCTTGGCTTCAGGAAAAGAATTTGGGTAATGCCACGATAAATTATAAGATGCGAGATTGGATTTTTTCCAGGCAGCATTATTGGGGCGAACCCATTCCAGTTATTCATTGTCAGAAATGCGGAGCTGTGCCGGTCCCGGAGACAGATTTACCAGTTGAGCTTCCTTATGTTGAAAATTACGAACCTTCAGGAACAGGGGAATCTCCTTTAGCTAATATTACAGATTGGGTCAATACTAAATGTCCTCAGTGCCAAGGGGAAGCTAGAAGAGAAACAGATACTATGCCTAACTGGGCTGGATCAAACTGGTATTTTTTGCGCTATTTAGATCCGGATAACTCCCGGGAAATAGCTGCTAAGGATAAAATGAAATATTGGATGCCAGTTGATATTTATCAGGGCGGTTTTGAGCACACCACTCTGCATCTCCTTTACTCAAGATTCATCTATAAATTCCTTTATGACATTGGCGTAGTTCCCGGCCCAGAGCCTTATGCCAAAAGAAGATCGCATGGCATTGTTTTGGGTCCGGATAACAGGAAAATGTCAAAGAGCTTTGGTAATGTTGTCAATCCTGATGATATTGTCAAAAAACATGGCGCCGACACCTTAAGGCTTTACGAAATGTTTATCGGGCCGTTTGATCAGGCCGTTTCTTGGAATGAAGACAGTCTTCAAGGATGCTTTAGATTTTTGAACAGGGTCTGGAAATTGTTCCAGGAAAAGGTAAAAGAAGAGGAGACTTCCAAAGATATTTTAAGAAAACTTCACCAAACAGCGCGCAAAGTTGGTGAAGATATAGAGAATCTGAAATTCAATACCATGGTAGCTTCTTTAATGAAGTTTATTAATGAATGGGAAAAGTCATTTCTTTCAAAAGAAGATGCTGAGCTGTTTGTAAAAATAATAGCTCCTTTGGCACCGCATTTAGCTGAAGAAGCCTGGGTTGAAATATTAAAGAACAAATTTTCAGTTCATCAGCAGCCCTGGCCTAAGTTTGACGAAAAGCTAATTATCGAAGATAAGGTTATTATGGTAATTCAGATTAATGGTAAAGTTAGGGGACAATTTGAAATGGATAATCAAGACAGTCAAGATCAGGCTAAGGTTACAGACCAGGCAAGAAAACACCCTCAGATCATTAAGTATCTTGAGGGTAAAGAAGCTAGCAAGAATATTTTCGTACCCGGAAAGCTGATTAATTTCGTTATTTAAGCGATAACGAGTTCTATTTTAGCTCCAAGAGATTTTAATTTTTCTTCGATTTTTTCATAGCCACGATCAACTTGTTCGGCTCCAAAGACAATAGTTTTGCCTTTGGCGATGAGTCCGGCCAAGATTAGGGTAACGGTAGATCTGATATCAGTGCCGTCAACCTTGGTGCCAAGGAGATTAGTTTTGCAGAAAATCATGGCCCGATGAGGATCAGTAATTTCAATGTCAGCTCCTATTTTACGGAGTTCGTGTAAATGGGAAAACCGGTTTTCGTATAAGGGATCGTGAATCAAGCTTTTGCCCGTTGCTTGCGTCAAAAGCAAACAAGTCTGCGGCTGCAGATCAGTCGGGAAGCCCGGATGAGGGATTTTAAAGCTGGAAAACCGACCCAAAAGCGGATCAGCAGCATTCTTTGATCCAGAGATCCTGACTTCTCCTTTAAGGCGCGCGCGTCCCGCCTTTAATAATGAATTTTTCCGGCATTTACCAGGATTAATGTAAAAAATATCTTATAGCGGGCAGGATGCCCGATATATCGTACTCGCTATGGGAAGATAAGAGATCTTCACCTTGTCGTAAATTCAGTTTATGATATATTGGACAAAGTGTCCAATACTCTTTTTAAGAGTTAAGATTAAGGATGTCAAAGATTCAACCCTCTAGTAAACATATTGTTTGTCTTGGCGGAGGGAATGCCATGCCAAGAGCTGTTCTCACTGGTTTAAAGAAATATCCAGTGAGTCTTTCGGTTATCTGCGCCATGCTTGATACCGGAGGGTCAACCGGTCGTCTTAAGCACGATTACAAAATTACTTCTCCGGGAGATATTAAATGGGCCTTACTGGCTTTATCCAATACCTCTCCGGCAATAAAGGATTTATTCTCTTTTAGATTTGAAAATGGTCAGTTTAAAGGCCATAACTTTGCCAATCTTTTGATCATGGCTCTTGAACTGACTACTAACAATTACAGCAAGGCAATCAAGGAAATGAAAAAACTTCTTAACGTTTCTCATCAGGTTTTTCCAGCCACTTTAGATAAATCAAATATTTTTGCTATTTTAGAAAATGGCAAGATAATTTCCGGAGAAACTAATATTGATAGACCCAAGCATAATGGCCGTCTTAAAATTAAAAAAGTCTTTTTAAGACCCAAAGCCAAAGCTTATAAGCCAGCCCTAAAGGCAATCAAGGAAGCAGATTTGATTGTAATTGGTCCTGGAGATTTATATTCCTCTCTAGCTCAAATCCTCTTAGTTAAAGGCATGTCAGAGGCAATTAAAAAGAGCCAAGCTAAAAAGGTTTACATTGCTAATTTGATGACAAAATACGGTGAAACTAATAATTTTTCAGTTAAAGATTTTGCCCTTGAAGTTGAAAAATATCTTGGCAGTTCTTTGGACTATGTTATTTATAATAATTCTATTCCCTTGGCAAAAGAGCGCCGAATCTATCTTAAAAGTCATCCGGAATTATTAACCTTAGTTAGAGTAGATAAAAATTTACCTATTGATAAATTTATTGGTTCTGACTTGCTTGAAAAGGGATTTATTGAACATGATCCAAGCAAGCTTTCAAAAGTTATTATTAAGCTTTTAAAAAACTAATATGCAAGCTGTTATTATCGCTGCTGGCGAGTCTTCAAGGTTTTGGCCCTTGAACCAAAAGCACAAGGGATTGACTAAAATTATGGGTAAATCTCTGATTGCTTGCCTTGTAGAAGATTTGAAAAAATCCGGTATTAAAAACATTATTATTGTCCAATCTTCAAAAAAAGATATTGAAAATGACCTTAAAGATGATTTCATTCAATATGTTATTCAGAAAAAGCCGACTGGAACCGGTGATGCCTTGCTTTGTGCCGCTAAATTAATAAAAGACAGCCACTTTTTCCTTATTAATGCTGACGAGATAGATGCAAAAGAGGCAATCAGTTTGATGCTTGCCAAGGTTAAAAAGAATAAGAAGGGTTTGTTAATGCTTGCCAGTGAAACAGAAACTCCTTGGTTTTTTGGCGTTATTAAAGTTAAGGGCAATAAGGTTTTAGAGATTGTTGAAAAGCCCAAACAGGGGAAAGAGCTCTCTAATTTAAAGAACGACAATCTCTTTTTGATGCCTAAAGATTTTCTAGATTATCTTAAGAAAATTCCCTCTCACCCTTTTTCTTTAATTTATGCTTTGAATATTTATGCCCAAAAGCAAAAAGCAGAAATTGTTGTTTTTCCAAATCAAACTTTATCTTTAAAATATCCTTGGAATATATTGCCCATTTTATGGAAGAAGCTGGCAGAGTTAAAAAGCTTCAAACATAAAACAGCAATTATTGGCAAAAATGTAGTCATTCATGGTAAAGTTTTTATTGGTTCTGGAACAAAGATTGGAGATAATACTGTCATTCACGGTCCTTGCTATATCGGTAAAAACTGTGAGATAGGGGCCAGTAATGTTTTTAGGGGCCCGGTTAATCTTGAAGATAATGTTAAAACCGGATCTTTTTTTGAAATAAAATCCAGTTTAGTACAGACCGGAACACATTTTCATTCTGGATATTTGGGCGATTCTTCAGTTGGCAGCGATTGTCGGTTTGGCGGCGGTTTTATGTCTGCCAATCGCAGAATTGACCGGAATCATATTTTTTCAAGCGTTAAGGGTGATAAAATAAATAGCGGTTTGACATATTTGGGGGTTTGCATCGGAGATAGAACCATGATTAGTGTTGGGGTTAAAATTATGCCCGGAGTATTTATCGGTTCTAATTGTGTAGTTGGTCCTGCCACGGTAGTTTTTCAGAATATTAACGACGACACGATTTTTTATCAGGAATTTAAAAACATTGTTAGTAAGAAAAAGTGAAAGTCATTAAAGTAGGCAATCAAAGTCAGGCAATCAGACAGGCTACAATTAAAAAAGCAATTGCTGTCTTGAAGAAAGGCGGTCTTGTCATTTATCCAACAGAGACTTGTTATGGCATTGGCGCTGATGCCACTAACTTAAAAGCTGTTGAAAAAGTTTTGCAGTTTAAGGGCAGTCGGGGGAATAAGCCAGTTTCAATAGCAGTGGCAAATAAAGAAATGGCTGAGAAATATGTTCTTATTAATAGTACGGCTGCTAATTTGTATAAGGAGTTTCTGCCTGGCCCCTTGACCGTAGTTTCCAAGAGCAGACAAAAGACAGCTAGGCTTTTAGAAGCGGGCCAGGAAACTTTGGGTATCAGGATTCCTGATTATGATTTAATTATTAAAATAATCAAAGAATTCAATCGTCCTATTACTTCAACTTCAGCTAATACTTCGGGAAAGAAAACCCCATACTGCTTAAATGACGTTTTAAAATACACGACTCCAAAACGCCTTGGTTTAGTTGACTTGTTTTTAGACGCGGGCCGTTTGCCCTTTCATTTACCCACAACCGTGGTTGACACAACTCTGAACGAGCCCAAGGCTTTGCGCCAGGGGGAGATAAAGATTAAAGCGACTTCAAAAAACACTTTTATATCAGGCTCTGAAGAAGAAACTAAAAAGATTGCCCAGGATATTTTTAAGAAGTATGAAAAAGTTCTAGTTAAGAAGAGTTTGATCTTTGCTCTTCAGGGAGAATTGGGTTCTGGCAAAACCCAGTTTGCCAAGGGGTTGGGATTGTTTTTAAATATAAAGAATAATATTACTTCGCCAACCTTTACCATCATCCGCGAATACCCGTTCAGTTTAAGCCCACAAAGGCTACAGAGGCCCGGCCTCTGTAAATCTGGAGTGTTTTACCATTTGGATACCTGGCGGCTTGAGAAAGGAGAAGAATTATTGACCCTGGGTCTGGAAAAAATGCTTTCTTCAAAAAATGTTGTTGCCATCGAGTGGATGCAAAAAATCAGACCAATTTTAAAACAGCTTCAATCCAAAAAGAAAACCCAGATTATCTGGGTTATGATTGAGTTTTTATCTGAAAACCAGCGGCGGATTACTTATCGTGGTTAAATAAGTTGTTGTTTAATTTTCTTAAGAGTCTAGTCATTATTAAGTTAGAATGAAAATTCTTTCAGAATTTACAGACAATATTCATTTTAATCAAGGTATAAAATGAAAAAGCATTATTTAATTTTATCAATTGATACTTCTTGCGACGATACCGCAGCTTCAGTTACTGATGGAGATTTAGTTTTGTCTAATATTATTTCTTCTCAAGTTGAATTTCACAAAGAGTATGGCGGGGTGGTACCTAATCTGGCTAAAAGAATGCATCAGCAGCTAATTAATCCAGTCATTGCCAGAGCCCTGGCAACAGCCAGAGTAAGCTTAAAAGAAATTAATGCTATTGCTGTTACAGTTGGTCCTGGCTTAGCGCCAGCTTTGGAAGTTGGGGTTGCCAAAGCAAAAGAACTGGCTAAAAAGTTTAATAAGCCATTGATTAGTGTCAATCACATGGAGGGGCATTTGCTGTCTTCTTTTGCCTGCAATTCTCAAGGACAAGGAGCTTTTTCTAAGACCGGGCCGCGTTTTCCCATCCTTGGCCTTTTGGTTTCCGGCGGCCATACTCAGTTGGTTTTGATGATGGATTTTGGCAAGTACCAATTGTTCGGGGAAACTTTAGATGACGCTGCCGGTGAAGCTTTTGATAAAGTAGCTAAGATGCTTGGCCTTGGTTATCCGGGCGGCCCAATTATGTCTGAATTGGCTAAAACAGGTATTTCTAAATATGAATTGCCGGTACCAATGATTGGCTCTAAGGATCTAAATTTTAGCTTTTCAGGATTAAAAACAGCTTGCCTTTATAAGCTGCAAAAACTAGCTAAGCCCTGGGATAAGCAATTTTATTGTGATTTTGCCGCTTCCTTTGAAAAAGTCGCTATTGAATCCTTGATGATAAAATTAAAGAAAGCTATTGAGATTTATCATCCTAAACAAATTGTTTTGGGAGGGGGAGTAATTAATAATTTGAAGTTGAGAAAAGAAGCTAGAAGAACAGCTAAGCAATTTGGTTTAAGAATATTTATTCCATATAGCGAAAAGCTTTTCAGTGATAACGCTGCTATGATTGGAATTTGTGCTTTTCATCAAGCTCAGAGAAACGATTTCGTTAAAAAGATTGATTTACTTGATCGTCAGCCTAGTCTTAATTTTAAATAATTTAATTTTAGGGTATAGTTATAATATAATGATGTCTTTAGAAAAAACAGATCCGGAAATAGCTGAATTGATTCTGGGTGAAGAAAATCGCCAGCAGGATTCCTTAATAATGATCCCTTCGGAAAACTATACTTCTTTGGCTGTCAGGGAGGCCTTAGGATCTGTTTTGACTGATAAATATAGCGAAGGCTATCCGGGCAAAAGATATTATCAGGGCAATGAAATGGTAGATCAGATTGAAAAGCTTGCCATTGCCAGAGCTAAGAAATTATTTGAAGTTGCTCATGTTAATGTTCAGCCGCATTCCGGTTGCGAAGCTAATCTGGCTATTCTAACAGCTCTTTGCCGGATTAATGACCCTATTTTGTCCCAGCATCTTTATATGGGCGGACATTTATCAATGGGTCAGGAAGCCTCAATAACTTCTAAAATTTATCAGCCCCATTATTACGGACTAACCAAGGATGGAGATATTAATTGGTTAGAATTAGAGAGTCAGGCTAAAAAATATCGTCCTAAGATTATTTTCTGTGGTGGCACTGGTTTTACTAAGGTTTTTAATTTTTCCCGTTTTGCTAAAATTGCCGATAAAATTAATGCTTACTTTATTGCTGATGTTTCCCATATTGGCGGCCTGATAGTTGGAGGGGCTCATCCATCTCCCAAGAACCATGCCCATGTTATTATGACCACGACCCATAAAACTTTGAGAGGGCCAAGAGGAGCCATGATTATGATAACTAAAAAAGGGCTTAAAAAAGATCCTGATTTGCCAGTCAAGATTGATAAAGCAGTTTTTCCAGGCCTTCAGGGCGGGCCCCACAATAATAATATTACCGCTTTGGCAGTGGCCTTGAATGAAGCTTCAATTCCTAGTTTTCAGCGTTATTCAAAACAGACTGTTGAAAACAGTCAGGTCCTAGCTGCTAAATTGATTAAATATGATTTTAAACTTATTGGTGGCGGCAGCCAGAATCATATGATTTGGATTGATTTAAATAATAAAAGGGTTGATGGTTGGACCATGGCTTGGGCTTGCGAAGCAGCTGGCATTATTTGTAACCGTCAGACCATTCCTTTTGACAAGAAGTCTCCATATTATCCTTCAGGATTAAGATTGGGAACGCCAGCTTTAACAACCAGGGGCATGAAAGAAAAAGAAATGGTTTTAATCGCTGGTTGGTTGAATGAAATTATCGAGCGTTTGAAAAATATCGATTTAAAAGACATTGGTAGCCACGATAAGGAAAAAGACCAGCAAGCCAGAAAGATATTCAAGCAGCAGATTTTTAAAGATAAACGCCTTTTGGATATTAAAAAACAAGTCCGAGAACT
>JAHIOR010000004.1 GCA_018895125.1 Patescibacteria group bacterium
CCTGATTTCATTGATAAATTCAAAGCCCTGGCCCCTTTCCCTGGCTTTAGCTCTTAATCTGACGTGGCCATATTGGCCCCGGCCGCCAGATTGCTTGACATATTTTCCTTCAGCTTCAGCCTCGCCAATAATAGTTTCTTTATAAGCTACCTGGGGCCGGCCCACATTGGCCTCAACGCTGAATTCCCGTTTCATCCGGTCAACAATGATTTCCAAATGCAATTCGCCCATGCCTGAAATAATAGTTTCGCCGGTCTCCATATCGCCCCTGACAATAAAGGTCGGATCTTCATCAGACAGTTTCCTTAAAGCATTGCCCATTTTTTCCTGGTCAGCTTTGGTTTTAGGTTCGATTCTGATGGAAATAACCGGTTCCGGGAAAACAATATTTTCTAAAACAATCGGGTTGTTTTCATCACAAAGAGTGTTTCCGGTGTGGGTATCCTTGAGTCCCACGGTAGCGCCGATTTCACCAGCATAAATTTCTTCAACCTCTTCCCGCTGATTAGCATGCATTCTTAAAATTCTGCCGATTCTTTCTTTCTCGCCCGTAGTGGTATTTAAAACATAAGAGCCCTTGGCCAGCTTTCCGGAATAAACCCTGAAAAACGTCAGGGTACCCACATATGGATCAGCGGCAATTTTAAAAGCCAAAGAAGCAAAAGATTCTTCATCTGAAGTTTTTCTTTCAATCTCATCCCCGGTCTTAGGATCAATTCCTTTTACCGGCGGTATATCTAAAGGCGATGGTAAAAATTGAACCACAGCGTCTAAAATCGTTTCCACCATCACTCTTCGTCCGTCACCGCCTAAGATCGGGAAAAATGTTCCAGCTAAAGTTGCCTTCCTGATTGCTATTATCAGCTCTTCTTCTGTTAAAACCCCGTCAGATAAAAACTTATTGACCAGTTCTTCATCAGCTTCAACAGTTCTTTCGATCAGCTCAGCCCGATATTTTTCCACCAGCTCTTTCATGTCCTCGGGAATTTCAGTTTCCACCAGTTCCAAACCAGTCTCGTCTTTATAGATATAAGCTTTCCTGGTAATCAGATTAACAATTCCTTTTAATGCAGACTCAACTCCAATTGGTAATTCGATCGGAGAAGCATTTCCAGCTAATTTTTTTCTGATTGATTCAACGCTGTCATAAAAATTGGCGCCGATCAAATTCAGTTTGTTGATATAGCACATCCGGGAAACATTATACTTGTCAGCCTGGCGCCAAACTGTTTCTGACTGGGGTTGGACTCCTTCCTTACCGTCAAAAACTACCACCGCGCCATCTAAAACCCGCAATGAGCGCTGCACTTCAGCTGTAAAATCAATATGGCCCGGAGTATCAATTAAGTTAATTCTAAACTCGTCTTGACCCATTGGACCAAAATTTAAAAACTTAGCTTTCCAAAAGCAAGTGGTAGCAGCCGAGGTAATGGTAATGCCTCTTTCTTTTTCCTGGGCCATCCAATCCATTTCAGTATTACCGGTATCAATATGGCCGATCTTATGGGTTTTACCCGTGTAATACAAAAGAGTTTCCGTGGTTGTGGTCTTGCCAGCGTCAATGTGAGCAATAATGCCAATATTTCTAATTCGATCTAGGGGATAAAGTCTTGGCATTTTACCTTGAGAAATGAGCAAAAGCGCGGTTAGCCTCAGCCATGCGGTGCATGTCAAGCTTCTTTTTAATTGCCGGACCTTCGTTATTGTAAGCTGCGATTAATTCATCAGAAAGCTTTTCTGCCATTGGTTTGCCTTTCTTGGCTTTGGCAGCGGCAATAATCCATCTCATTGCTAAAGCTATTTTCCTGTCACCCCTGACTTCAACCGGAATCTGATAAGTAGCGCCGCCAACTCTTTTGGCTCTGACCTCTAGAACCGGCGCGGCATTTTTCAAAGCACCATCAAAAACATCCAAAGGCTCTTTCTTGGTTTTCTTTTTCATTAACTCAAAAGCTTCATAAACAATTCTGGTGGCAATGGTTTTTTTACCCCGCCTCATTACCTGGTTAATGAGTTTGGCAACCATAACACTGTCATAAACAATGTCGGGCTGAATTTCTTTTTTAATAACTTTACCTCTCATTTTAAATATTATTTAGGTCTTTTAGTGCCGTATTTTGATCTTTCTTGTTTTCTGTTTTCTACTCCGCCAGTATCAAGAACGCCCCTGACAATATGGTATCTGACTCCGGGCAAATCTCTAACCCGGCCGCCCCTGATCACTACCACTGAGTGTTCTTGCAGGTTATGGCCTTCTCCGGGAATATAAGCAGTCACCTCCATGCCATTGGTTAGTCTGACCCTGGCCACTTTTCTTAAGGCTGAATTTGGTTTTTTGGGAGTAGTGGTAAAAACTTTTAAGCAAACTCCTCTCTTAAAAGGTGAATAATAATCCTGTGGACGATTTTTTAAAACATTAAAGCCATATGTCAAAGCCGGCGTCTTATCTTTTTTGACTCCTTTTTTCCTTCCTGTTTTTGCGAGCTGATGAATTGTCGGCATTAAAACTAAAGTAAAATAAAATTAGCAGATTCGAGGCATCACGACTTAAAATGACATACCTTGTCTGTCTTAGATAATGTGTCGGCTATTCGCCAACAAATTATCTAATAGCAAATAGTTTTCGTCATGTCAATAAAAAGCTTTGCCGCCAAGCAATAATGAGGAGATAAAAAAGACAAAACGGCTAAGATAACTGAAACCAAAAAAAACAAAAAAGATTAATAATAAAGGACCATAGTGAAGAAGGAATCTTTTAGTTTCTAAGAATCTATCGGGCAGCAAAGAAAAGAGAATATTAGAGCCGTCAAGAGGCGGAATCGGAAGAAGATTGAAAAAGCCCAGCAAAAGATTATAAGTTACAATCACTCCAAAAAGATAAGTTAAGGTTATGGGTAACGGTAAAACCCTAATCACTAGAGCAAAGAAAATAGCCACTAGAAAATTGGCAGCAGGACCTGCCAAGGCCACCTTGAGCATCCCGTATTTCTGATCCCTTAAGTTATAGGGATTGACCGGCACTGGTTTAGCCCAGCCAATTAAAATCCGCGAGTGGCTTAAAAATAAAAATAATGGAACTAGAACCGAACCGATCGGATCCAAGTGCGCCAACGGATTCAAAGATAATCTGCCTTGGTCTTTAGCGGTCGTGTCTCCCAGCATTTCTGCCACCCGGCCGTGGGCCACCTCGTGAATCACCAAAGATAAAAGCCAAACAATTAAAATGAAAATCAAATTAAGATTCATGATATATAAAATAATATTACCACAGGATCTTGATAAAAAACAGGCTTTAGGCTATCATTAACTATTGACAAAAAAATATGGCAAAACAATGCTCAATCTGCGGCAAGACTTCAACCATGGTTTGGAAAAGAGTCAAGCTCCGCGGCAAATACAATCCCACCATTAAAAGACGAAAGCAGCCTAATTTGCAATGGGCTAAGTTGGCTTCGGGAGAAAGAGTCAAGGCCTGCACCAAATGCATTAAGGCTTCAGCCAAAACAAAATAGTTCTTCTCGAGCTTCGGGCTGTAGTATAACAATAGTATACCATTGAGGGGGTTGAAACAACGATTTCAACGGGAACTTGCCTGCGGGGCGTAGTACAACGGTAGTATGCAAGGCTGGGGGTCTTGAGATTCCGGTTCGATCCCGGGCGCCCCGAAGGCAAGTTCCCAGGAGATGGCGGCCCCAGTGCAACCCTGGGCAGCCCGACACTTCGACTTCGCTCAGTGTCTTCGACCAATCAAGACATTTTAAGTTTTCAGGGGTAAGAGTTTGTTTGCCCACTCCGCCTCGCCGGAGTTTATCCCGCCAACTGAGAAAACATGGGAGGTCCGACCTCCTACGTTTCTAAATTATTATGTTTTGCAAGGAATCACTATAAGAAAAAACCTGTGCCGCGCACACAGGTTTTCGAG
>JAHIOR010000033.1 GCA_018895125.1 Patescibacteria group bacterium
CCGCTTTGGCAAAATCCATATCTTCTGATATTGGATTTTGGCAACATGAGTGTGGGACTCGAAGGGCGCGAGAGCGCGCAGCGCCCAGGCTCGAATCGGAGTGAGAGGAGTCCCACCTCCTCCGCTATCTTTCGCTAAAGTTACGGAGTGGTATTGTTTTGCAGGTTTAGCAAAATCCGCAAAAATCACGCCAAATCCGAGATTTAGGAACAAATTTGTTCGTATCAATAGAGGTGACAGTCACCTTTTAACCTTTTAAAAACTCATTGATTATTAGAGAGTCAATTGATGATAAAAGAATATTTGAATTGGGTCACAGGTTTAGTTTAAGCGAATTGATAAACATTATTAAAGAGGCGCAGATGGAACCTGTTAAAGTTATCGAGGTTAAAGATAATAAATCTGTTATATTGTTTATTGAAAATACGCGTTGATTGGGAGAATCAGTAGAAATATTTTTCAATATGAAACAACAAAAAAGTAAAAGAATAGAAATTGAGTTTCGTGCCCGCTTTGACAAGAATAAATACAAAGCCTTAGAAAAGTTTTTCAAGGCAAACGCCAAAGATTTGGGTAAAGACGATAAAGATGTTTTCTTTTTTATTCTTCCGGATAAGCTTTTTAAGGTGGTTGATAATGTTTCTCAGAAGACGGCCAAAATTGTCTTAAAGTTGAATAAGATTGGTCATGGTAGTGATTTTGAAGAGATTGAAATTCCTATTAATCCTTCAGAAGTAGCCAAAGCCGTAAAGATGATCCGCTCTTTAAATTTAGGGGGAGATCTAATGGAATCTTTTCAAGAAAGGCACAACTATTTTTATAAGGGAGTTGAAATGGCTTTGAAATATAGCGATCACTGGGGTTATCATCTTGAACTTGAAATAATGGTTAATGAGGTGGCGAAGAAAAGCAAAGCCGAACAAAAGATCAGGGCTGTGGCCCAAGAACTAAATGTGAGCCTGATGAACGAAAAAGAACTACAGGACTTTACCAGGAAAGTGGAAAAAGATTATAAAAGAACAGGTCGTTGTTGTTTTTAAACCCTAGGGTTGGATTAGCATAATAAATCGCTAAAAGAGCGATTTTTTGATAAGATAATATAATGATTCAATACATAGTTTTATTGGGAGCAGTTGCCCAGCTGTTTGGTATAGCTTTTTATATTAAAGACATGATTAAAGGCAAGGTAAAGCCAAACAGGATTACCTGGCTGATGTGGACTATAGCGCCTTTGATTGGAGCGGCTGCGGCCTTCAGCAGCGGCGTTACCTGGGCGGTAATACCAGTTTTTATGGCTGGCTTTGGTCCGTTATTAGTATTAGTTGCTTCTTTTTTAAATAAAAAAGCCTATTGGCAGCTGAAGTCTTCTGATTATCTTTGTGGCTTTTTTTCTTTTTTAGCTCTATTGCTCTGGCTGATTACTAAAGAGCCGGTTGTGGCTATTGTCTTTGCTATTATTAGCGATGGTTTGGCAGCCGTGCCAACTCTGATTAAATCATGGCATCATCCGGAAACTGAAAGCGCCATTCTTTATTTTATTTATTTACTCGGGACGTCTACGGGTTTTTTAGCGATTAAGTCCTGGGTTTTTCCAGAATATGGATTTTTAGTCTATCTGATTGCAGTCCAATGCTTAATTATTTTTGCCATTATCAGACCAAGACCCGTACTTAAATAATATTAAATATAATTTTATGACCTCAAAAAAGTTAATTTAGCAGAATACCAAGAGCTTGGAATGAGAAATAATATATTTAACAAAAAAACATGAATAAAAAACTTGTTGTTTCAGTTCTAGCAGTTGGTTTAGTAGTTGGCTTTTGGTTTACCAAAGACTTGTTTTTAAAAGATAATCAGCCTTTGGCTAGTCCTGAGCCAAGCCTTGAAACGACTTCTCAATTTCTTTTAAAAACAAGATTGGTTGAGATTAATCAAATTGATGATAAATATGAAATTCAGGTAAAGTATCCGGAATTCTTTAATTCAGCTTATCCTGAGGCTGAGCTCATTGCCAATCAATTAATTAAGAGTGAGTTCCAAGATCAGATCTCAGAATTTAAAGCTAATTTAATTGAAGATATTATTGACCTTCCGGAAGCAAAGAGCGCTTTTAGCACTGATTATAATGAGGTGATGTTGACTAGTAGCCTGGCCAGTATTAAGTTTGACAGCTATCAGTATGCG
>JAHIOR010000034.1 GCA_018895125.1 Patescibacteria group bacterium
ATTACCGCACCCACGATCAAGTAAAAAAGTACATAGCCGAAGAAGAGGCCTTGGTAGAAAGTAGGTTGCTACGTATCGTTTGCACGGTTATCAAAGAGCAAGATATTGATGCTGTTGAACTGCAAACCAGTATTGACGCGATTGTGAGCTGGCTGGTTGAGGAGAGCCACGGGAAAAATCAACGGGTCAATTTTGAATTTTTATCAGGGGTATTAGGCAGGATAGATAAAATATCCAATGCCACGGAATTTGAGCTGGTAATTCCAATGAATTCATTAACAAACGCAGTTGCTTGTGCCCTTGGGCAGCTGGCGGTTGAGTTACAAGAAAAGGACGACGATTACTACATAGAAGATGTGTTAAAAAGGGTTTTAGAGGATTATCCAAAACCAATGGCGACCAGATTATTAGATCAAAGTGGGCAGGAGGATATACTTAGGTCAATGGTCCAACGAGCCAAAACACAACATGTGGGTACGCATTATAAGTATATGGTTATAGTTGGGGGAATAAAGATTCTTGGCTTGAGGGCTGATTTAATTAAGGAATTAGATATCTCGCAAGCTGAAAAAGAAATTTTAGCGGTGGAACTTGGCGGTCCTGCGGACTTGATTGTTCAATACCAAGAAAAAGAGCGTAAGCGTCAAGAAGAAAGAGAGATAGAATATCTTGAACGGAAACAAAAGCTGGAACAGGAATGTGAAGTAGAGTTCCCAAAAGAAAAAGCCAAGAGAGAAAGGGCAGAGAAGGAGTTTCAAAAAGCGATAGAAACATTAAAACAAAATAACTAACCAAGCAGTTTTTGAAATTTAATGGCGTAAAGGGGTGCATATAGATTATATATGCACTTTTTTCTTTGGGTAAGCTACAATTTTTTAATCTCGCTCACTTTTTCTCTCAAGCCCGCCATATACTCCCAATCCTCGATTATTATAATAAACTGCGGTGAGGGGAGCATTTCAACACATCTATTCGCGCGGAGCACCCTGTCAAGGGGGTAGTTTAGTTACGAGATGACTTGTTTTTAAGCCCAAAAAGTGGTATTTTTAATTAAAGCATAATGATAATAACATTTGTAACAACCAATAAGCACAAGTTTAGGGAGGTAAAGGGGATTCTTAAAGATTTTCCTTTTGAATTAGAACAGCTAGATATGGAATACGAGGAAAACCATGATTCTGAAATAGAGGATATTGCTGGGAGTGCCGCAAGAAAGCTGGCTAAAGAGCTAAAAAAGCCGATTATTGTTGAGGATACAGGTTTGTTTTTTGAAGCGTATGATGGGTTTCCTGGAGCTTTGCCTAAATTTATCTTCAAGGCCCTTGGCTATAAGGGTATTTTAAAACTGCTTGAAGACGAAGGGCGGGGAGCTTACTTTAAAACAATAGTGGCTTATTGTGAACCAGGCAAGGAACCAGTTTTATTTGAGGGTATTATGAAGGGCGCTATTACCAAAGAGGTCTATAATCTAGAAAAAGATGAAATGCCTTATGATAAGATTTTCGTTCCAGAAAGCAAAACAAAAACTATTTCTGATATGAGCTTAGAAGAGAAAAATTCTCTTTCGCAAAGAGCTGAAGCTTTTTTGAAATTTGGAAAATACATTTTAGCAAAGCAAAGATAGGACATAAGCCCTAAAAACTGGGTTCGGGCAAAGTTAAAAATATGCAAAACAATAAAACTAAACAAATTATTAAAAAGCATTACAGCAAGGTCGCCGAAGGTGGCGGATGTTGCAGTTGCAGTTGCGGCGGGCAAGACGAAAACGAGCAAATTGCTAAAAGTATCGGCTACTCAAAAGAAGAGATGAAATTAGCTGGTGGGGCAAACCTTGGCTTGGGCTGTGGGAATCCGGTAGCGATGAGTAAAATAAAAGAAGGGGATTTTGTTTTAGATTTAGGTTGTGGCGCTGGTTTTGATTGTTTTTTGGCGTCTGAAAGGGTTGGCAAAAACGGCAAGGTTGTTGGGGTTGACATGACCGAAGAAATGATTAGAAGGGCAAAATTAAATGCCGAGAAAAGAGGCGTTAAGAATGTGACCTTTCTTTGTGCTGAAATAGAAAATTTACCGATTAAAGACGATTCAGTAGATATTATTATAACTAACTGCGTGATAAACCTTACCCCTGATAAAATTAAAACATTTCAAGAGGCCTATCGAGTTTTAAGAAAATGGGGCAGAATGTATCTTTCAGATATTGTTTTATTAAAAGAACTTTCAAAAGAGCAGAGGGAAGACAAAAACTTGTTAACTGGCTGTGTGGCGGGGGCCTTACTTAAAGAAGATTATTTAAGTAAAATTAGAAAGGCAGGGTTTAAGGTAAATATTTTACATG
>JAHIOR010000035.1 GCA_018895125.1 Patescibacteria group bacterium
ATTTTTTCAAAGTGGAAATGCAGTATTGAAAATGGAAGGACAAAATCAGGAATTGAAAATAACAAGAGGAGAAGCAAATTTTCATGGATGCTTGGTATCGATTACTTTTTAAATTTTAAAAATATGATTATTGAACTTAAAAAATTTGGCACTACTCTTATTTCTCGGCAAACTGGCAGAGAGGCTTTTTCAGCGTTTAGCCCAATATTAAAGAGTTTAGGAAATGATAAAAATATCGAGGTCAATTTTGACGGAGTGATAACTTTTTCTCCATCTTGGGGTGACGAATTTTTAACTCCTTTATTAGATAAATATGGATCGAGGCTGGTTTTAATGAATACAAATAACCCTTCCGTAAGGGCGACTTTGGAAATATTGGAGAAAACTGCAAATAGAAAGTTTAATATTCTCAATTATTAAAAGTTCTAATATTGTCTCACAAGGGGAGGGGTTTACCAGGGTTAACCAGCAAGACTACCTTAATTTTCAGTAATAATATTACGAATACAGAGTGTAGCAATAAGGGATGGTAAGGTGCTTTAGTAGGGGTAATTTTAAGCCTTGACTTTAATTTTGGTATAATTTAAACTGTAGGTAAGGTTAAAACTATCTTATAGTTAACATATATGGAAAAAGGAAATTATATCTCAGCAATATTACGGTCAAATAAAACAGTGTTTTCCACTAAAGACATTATGCTTCTTTGGGGAGATACTGTTACAAATGCGGTAAAAGTAAGGGTAAATTACTATGCGAAAAGTAAGGATCTTTATCGTGTTCGCAGGGGCATTTATGCCAAGGATAAAAATTACAATAAGCTTGAGCTGGCGACAAAAATATTCACTCCTTCATATGTAAGTTTTGAAACCGTTTTGGTCAAGGCAGGTGTTATTTTCCAGTATTATAGTCAGATTTTTGCTGCTTCGTATCTGACCAGAGAAATAGTCGCTGACAACCAAGCCTATTCTTACAAAAGGATTAAGGATGTCATTCTTACTAACCATACCGGAATCGAAAATCAGGAAAATTACTCAATTGCTTCTATGGAAAGAGCGTTTTTGGATATTCTTTATATATATAAAGAATATCATTTTGATAATCTGTTACCCTTGAATTGGGAAAAGGTTTATGAAATATTGCCTATTTATGGCGGCAACAAGCGCATGGCAAAAAAGGTTAAGCAGTATCATGAAGCACTTTCTGCTGAAGGCGGAAAAGCTATCAAAACAGCAACACTATGACTCTCAACTTAACAACACACAAAAACATTCTGATTAAGATTCTTAAAGATATTTATACTGATTCTACGATCGGGCCTATTTTGGGCTTTAAGGGCGGTACGGCCGCATATCTGTTTTATGATTTGAATCGTTTTTCCGTAGATTTGGACTTTGATCTACTAGACGAGACTAAAGAGGATTATGTCTTCGAACGGATCAAAAAAATTCTGGAAAACTACGGTACAATAAAAGAAGCAAGCAAGAAAAGGTTCAATCTTTTCTACATACTTTCATATGATAATAAGGCTGAAGGCGCACAAAATGTTAAAGTTGAGATAAACCGTCGGGATTTTGGTTCAAAATATGATGTAAGAGCATATCTTGGCATTTCTATGAAGGTCATGATTAAAGAAGACATGGCTGCTCATAAATTAGTGGCTATGTATGAACGAATTGGTAAGACTAATCGTGATATTTTTGATGTTTGGTTTTTTCTTGAGCAAAATTGGTTGATAAACAAGCAGATTGTGGAGCAACGGACCAAAATGCTCTTTAAAGATTTTCTGCAAAAGTCTATTGATCTAATAGAAAAAGTAGACGAGAAAAATATTTTGGCCGGCATGGGTGAACTTTTGGATGAAAAACAAAAAGACTGGGTTCGTGGCAATCTTAAAAAAGAAGCTTTGTTTTTACTTAAACTAAAGCTCGAAAACGAAAAATGACAAGCCGGTAATCATTAAAAGCAGGTTTTTTCTTGTTTAAAAAGACTGGTTCCGCCAGTCTTTTAGGTTTGCCTAATTTTTGATTTTAGGATATATTTTTAAGATACTAGGATATGTTTTTCAAACATGGAAAAGGAAATTCTCATCCAATTAACTATTGATTTGTATAAGCTGACTTTGCTTTTTCCCAAGAAGGAGCCTTTGAGATATAAGATTAGGGAACTGGCAGATGATATTTTAGCGATATATCTAAAATCAGATTTTAATGATCAGGATCACTTAGAGGTTTGCTATCTTGTAGGCGTCTTAGACAGTTTTTTTACAATTGCCAGAAAACAGAATTGGGTTAGTGACTCAGAGCTCTTAAATATAGCTGAAAAATATGTTAATTTAAGACAAAGACTGGAAGGTGTTAGAGAAAGACAGCCAATGGTTTTAGAAACGGTAACAGCTGAAGCTGGTACTGGTTTCGATGACTTATCTAAAAGCGATCAAAGGCGAAATATGATTTTGGATATTCTAAAAGAAAAAGGCAAAGCTCAAGTTTGGGAGTTTAAAAAGATTTTTCCAGAATTAAGCAAAAGAACCTTGAGGCGGGATTTTGAAAAAATGCTTAGCCAAGATCTGGTTGAAAGAGTTGGAGAAAGAAACCAAACTTTTTACCAATTGAAACCAGTTAGAGAGACTAGCGTTATATAAGGGCTCATCTCGCTTTGCTCGTTATCGCCCTTGATTCCTTACTTCGTTCGGAATTAAGAATCTGCATTGAGTAAAATCTTGATATTTTATTGCTGATAGTTAGATAGGACACGAGTTGGGACTAGATGTCCCTAGTTTATTAAGAGTTTGTCCTATCTGTTTGTTCTTAATTCAAGTTAAATAAGCTCATCTGTCCTATAATGGATAACCTACAGAAAAGGTTTAGCAAAATTTACGACCAGCATGTCTCCAGGATTTATAGATTCGCTTATTTAAGAGTAAATTCAAAAGATATTGCTCAGGATATAACCTCTGAGACTTTTACCAGGGCCTGGAATAAGTTTAGAGCTGATAATCCTGAATCTAAAGTTAAAAACTGGACTGGGTTTTTATATCAAATAGCCAGAAACTTATTAACAGATTTTTATCGAGAACAGGCAAAAGTGCAGATCATTTCAGCTAGCTATGTGGCTGATCCCTCAATGGGCTTGGAAGAAAAAGCTTTTTTAAATTCAGATGTAGAACAAATTAAGTCAGCCCTATCTCGATTAGGCCAGGAACAACAAGAAGTGATTATTTGGCGCTATCTTGATGGTTTGTCTATTAGGGAAATAGCTTCAGTTCTTGATAAGCCGGAAGCTACAATCAGGGTTATTATTCATCGGGCCAGGAAGGTTCTAAAGGGCGCTGTTTTGTAACGTTTCTCTTGTTTTTGCGTCATTATATTAAGAGACCAACTTCAATGAATGACAGAAATTTAACCAAAAAACTTCAACTCTTAAAGCAAATCCAGCCAGAAAAGGACTGGGTGTCTTTGAATAAAAGGCAGCTTCTTGGTTTTGAGATTTCTGAGGTTAAAACTAGCTCTGCTGATCAAATCCTTGAGATTTTTAAGATCGGATTTAATTACAAACTAGTTTTAGTTCCATTGACCATTATTCTTGCCTTTGGCGGAACTATTGGATTAAGCCAAGCCTCTTTGCCCGGAGATTTCTTATATCCGGTCAGGAAACTGGTTGATAAAACAGGATATTTATTTGTCGCTAAAGAAAACCAGCCAAAGCTTGGTTTAGAAGTGGCTAATAAAAGACTGGAAGAGCTAACCGTTATTGCTCAAAATAATCAGTCTAAGAATCTGGCTCCGGCTATTAATGAATTTAAGCAGAGCACGATTGAAGCAGCTGGTAAATTAAAGATAGTCAACACGGTTGACGGTTCTCCCAAATTAACCAAAGAAATTGTTAAGGAAACTGAGAAATTAAGAGATAATAAGGAAAAGATTGAGGCTTTAGGGATTGTTGTTGGTAATACCGAGGAATTAACTCAAGCCCTTTCCCAATTAGTCGAAAGAGAGATTAATGATTTGAATGATCGGTCTTTAACCGATGATCAGAAACAAGTTTTAGAGCAAGCTAAGCAGAATTTTGAGGCTGGCAATTATGCAAAAGCTTTGGAAGGAATCTTGCTTTTAAGTTATCCACAACCATAAATATTGATTGATGCAAATAATAAATTGTAATATATTTCTATTGACTTTTGACCATTGAAGGCTAGTTGAAGCTCAAGTTTTTTTGAGTCTGTAATTCCGTTAAACGGGGTAAGTGAGATATCTCTGTCCCGTTAGAGTGAACCAAATTAAACAATTGGTTCTAACGAGAGTTCACTCAAAATATTAAGGGTTTTGGTCGTCAACAGCCACAAATAAAAAAATTAACAAGACTTAAAAAATTAAAAACAAAATGCAAAAAAAACTTTTAGCGATTGTAATGAGCGTTACCTTATTGGTGATGATGGCTCCTGGAGTCAGTGCTATGACTACAGAAGAACTTATGGCTCAGATTGCTGCTTTACAGGCCCAATTAACGGCCCTACAAGCTCAGCTGAACTTAGTTAGTCCGTCACCTTCCCCAGTAGTGGGATCGTTTGGCACAAATCTTTATTTCGGATTGAGAGGTGCTAACGTTGTTGCTTTGCAGAATTTCCTAATCGGCAAGGGGCATTTAGCTGCCGGCCTAAACACTGGTTGGTTTGGTCCTTTGACCAAAGCTGCAGTGATGGCTTATCAGACAGCCAAATCAATTACCCCAGTTGCCGGCTATTTTGGTCCTTTGACCAGAGCAGCTGCCAATGCTGA
>JAHIOR010000036.1 GCA_018895125.1 Patescibacteria group bacterium
AAGGAATTTAGTTTTTTACCGTTGAATAAGGCCCAGGGAGATTTCCAGCCCTTCAATATCAAAGAAACGATAAAATTTTTAAAATATTATTTTACGAGCAAAGGACAAATCGCGTTTGAGTTATCGCTGTGCGTCTTAGGAATCATATCAATAGCATTCTAGCCAGAAAGTTTCGGTAAAAGGTAAAAGGTGTAAAAGGTGTCAGTAAAAGGTGTCAGGAACCTTTTTTACATATGGCAACCTTACAAGGATGGTTGTAAAATAAAGACCAATGATCCCACTTGGAATTTTACTAGTAATGATGGTAAAAAGGTAAAAATAAAAAGTCCCCAAGAATTCAAACACACTCTTTCTATAATATTGAACGGGCTGATAATAAGAGATTTCAATATTATTAAATTTGATGAATATAGAAATGATGATTTAGATAGTAAGCCCGGTACATGGGAGCATTATGTTTCTTAATACAGCACCTTGGTTTTTCTTATGGGCAAAGAAAAAATAATAACGTGACCGATACGCCTCAAACAAAACACTGGACAAGAGGCGAAAAACCCCTTAAAATACGCTATTGGGGCAGGTTCTAGACCGAGCCAGCCCGCAAATGATTGACGTAAAAAACTCTTTATGTTTTAATACTAGCATAGTAACTGTTTAACCCCTGAGGTTAAACAAGTTAAGTTCTGGGGGATCTTTTAAAACCGTTCTTTTTTCTAAGACACGAGGAGGTGTCAGATGAAAATCAAGAATAAGCAAATAGTGGTCCTTTTATGCGCGGTGGTTGTCGGGCTCTCAGTTTGCGGCGGATCCTTGGTTCTTGGAGGAACCGAAGTAATTGATCTCCAGCTATCTGTCTTGATAGCACGGTTGGCGGCCGTTATTGCCCTTGCCGGAGGGATACCATTTGCCATCTGGGTCATTGTCGGCATTGGGCAGGCCATCGGTCGCCGCGTCCATCGACTGCATCACTAACAAGAAACCCCCGGAGTAAAACGCTTCGGGGGCTTTTCTTTTTATGCTAGTATTAATTAATATGATTCTTGAAATTAAAAAGTACCCCGATCCGGTTCTGAAAAAGAAAGCTGAAAAGGTGGAAGAAATAACCCCGGAAATAAAGGAGCTGATTTTCAATATGAAAGAAACCCTGGGACCGAAAAGGGGAGTGGGATTGGCGGCTCCTCAAGTCGGAGTCTCAAAAAAAATTATTGTTGTTCGGACAAAAAACAAATTGATGGCTTTTATTAATCCTGAAATTATAAAAAGAAGTTTCAGAAAAATCTCTGACACAGAAGGCTGTTTTAGTTTTCCCGGCCTTTGGCTAAAAATAAAAAGAGCCAAAACAATCAAAGTAAAAGCTTTAAATGAAGAAGGCAAAGAAGTATTTATTGACGCTCAAAACTTTCTTGCCATGGTTTTCCAGCACGAAATTGATCATCTTAATAATGTTTTGTTTTTTGAAAGGCTGGGATTTTTCCAAAGAATAAAAGTAAAACAAGATCTGAACAAATCATGAATCTAATTGATTCTCTTATTGCCGAAAACTGGTTAAAAACATCAAGCATAATTAATGCTTTCAGAAAGGTTAAAAGAGCTGATTTCTTGCCCTCCTTCGCTAAAGCTATGGAGGGCGAGCCCGACGATTTAAACCAGCTGGCTGAACTGAACGAGGCCTTGCTAATTGGCCATAATCAAACAATTTCCCAACCCCTAGTAGTTGCCTTTATGCTGGAACTGCTTAATCCTGAGCCAGGACACAAGGTTTTGGATATTGGCTCTGGATCTGGTTGGACTAGCGCTCTCTTGGGCAATATCGTCGGAGACAAGGGCAGGGTCATTGCCATTGAAGTTATTCCAAGCCTTAAGGAGCTTGGCCAGAAAAATGCTTCTAAATATGGAAACAACATGGATTTTATCTGTGCTAACGGCGTTAACGGCTATCCATCCCAGGCTCCTTATGACCGAATTCTGGCTTCTGCAGCGTTAAACGCGACTTCTGTCAGCCTTCAAAGACAACTACCCCAAGCCTGGAAAGATCAGTTAAAAACTGATGGCATTATCGTCACTCCGATTCAAAATTCTATCTGGATGTTTAAAAAATTAGCCAGTGGGAAATTTGAAGAAAAAGAATATCCGGGCTTTGTTTTTGTTCCATTTATAGAAAAATAACCATCCGTGTTAAGATTGCCATGGCAATGATAACACGGATGTTAATAAAAACTTAATGTATAAGATGAAAATAACTAAACGGGAAATTTTTTCTTTGATCTCTAGCTTGATTGTTTTAGTTTTCGGTTTGGTGATTTTCGTTGACGGAATTTTCAAACCATTTGAGCTTTACGGTCAAGAAAAAGTTTTTGAAGTCAGAAAGGAAGAAAGTTTGTGGCAAATTGGCCAAAACCTTGAAAAACAAAATCTGGTTCAGCATCGGATTTTCTTTGATACGGCAGTAATCCTGAAAAACGGAGCCAAAAAACTCCAAGCCGGCACTTATCAGATTAGCCCGGCTATGACGCCATTAGAAATGGCAAAAAAGATCATTTCTGGAGACGTTGCCAAGGAAATCTTAACT
>JAHIOR010000088.1 GCA_018895125.1 Patescibacteria group bacterium
TAGCATAATCCCTTGCCAGGTAAGAAATTTGCCTGTTTAGAGAGTGATCTCTATAAGAAATTCGGCTAATAACGGTGAAACCCTAATTCTTTTATGTTAAAATGAAAGAATGGGCAATACCGTGGGAAGTGAGCACGTAAATTTTATGTGCTTCACCCCGTAGAGACTTAACTCTTACTAAGGCTAAGAGAGTTTAATGGTAGCAAACCTATCATTACACGCTAGTTCCCATTAATAAATGGGAAAAGGTATAGTCCGTACCATAAGTAATTATGGAATGATACGGTCGTCAGCAGGTGCCGTGAGGTGCTCTCTTAAATGAGGAAACCTGCGCAACCCTTGCTCTATGTTTTATTTGTCATAGAGGACTGCCTTATTTTATAAGGAGGAAGGCGAGGATGACGCCAAATCAGCATGGCCCTTATGCCCTGGGCCGCACACGTGGTACAATGGCCGGTACAAAGAGTTGCCAAAGCGCAAGCTGGAGCCAATCTCATCAAAGCCGGTCTCAGTTCGGATTGAGGTCTGAAACTCGACCTCATGAAGTTGGAATCGCTAGTAATCGCGTATCAGCTATGTCGCGATGAATATGTCCATGGACCTTGTACTCACAATTAAACGCGCCCGGCAGATACATAAGCTAAAGAGTTAAAATCTCTTTCTCTACTATTCGTCAGTAGAGCATAGTTGAAGGATAGTCATTCACTGCGAAGTTGGATGGCGAAGGATCTGGAAACAAATAGTAGCCCGAGTTATTAAGAGTTAGTCGACCCATGGATCGGTGGTGAGCATGGGGAAGATTATTTTAAAAGCTCAACTTGGGATGTTAGGAATAGTTTATATATTGACCCGGGGAGATCTGATGTTGTATAATGGAACTAACGCAGCGTCAGAAGTCAGCTGAATCATAGTACCTGCTAAAAATTAAATATTTGAGCGGGGAAGGATTCTCTCTAATTCATACAATTAGAGCTCGCTGTATGCGGGAAATCCGCACGTACAGTGGGAACGTCAACTCTAAGTTTCTAGAGAACATTCGCCCGTCACATTAGGGAAGTTGGTGGTAGCCGAAGTTCCGTGCAAGCGGACCTAAGCTAAAATCAGTGACCAGAATGAAGTCGTTGGTGCAAACTGCACGTTGCGACCTTTAAGAGGTAACTCTTAAAGACAAACTTGGCTATATGCTGGAAAACCTGTGAATCTAGGACTACTCATGTTAGAATAGAATACATGAGTGATAATGTTTCTAGTGCAGACAATCAGCAGGGAAGTCTCCGCCAGTTAGCGGATGACCCCTCAGAGACTACACGCCGAGCTCCTTTTTTTAAGGAAATTATAAAAGCTTATTTTTTAGGGGCCTTACATGATGGAACTTTTAGTCTTAATAAAAGATTTAGAATTTCACAAAAAGGCACTGAATGGTTAAAATTTTTAAAAGAAATTTTACAAAAAATAGGTTATAATTCTTGGATCTACAAAGAAGGAAAAAATAGAGATGTATATGTTTTGGAAACCTTGGCAAATTTTTTAGATTTTAAATTTAATCCTGAAAAATTTAAAAGAATAGAAGAAAAGATATCTTATATGAAAGGATTTTTTGATTCGGAAGGAGGAATTCCAAAAGATAACAATGCTAGATTCTATATTCAATTAGTGCAAAAGGATAAGGAAAAATTAAAGCAAATCAAGAAAATTCTGAAAGACATTAATATAGAAACTGGGAAAATTCATAATCCTAGCTATAAAGTAGATCCAAACTATTGGAGAATCTATATTTTAGCAAATTCCCAGAAACTATTTATCAAGAAAATAGGATCGTGGCATCCAAGAAAAATAAGAACTCTTGAAAAAAGGATGGTGATATAGTCCATGCCTTATAGCGATATAGGGGTAACATGAACAAGGCACGGCTAGGGGAACCTGGTCGTGGATCATTTCTTTTTTACATTTGTTTGTCATATTACTCTACCTAGTAGGGTAGACAAACAGGTCGGTAAAGGTTGAAGGATGAGAATTCTTTCTTTAACTTTTTGATGTTAGTCAAAACATCTTTAAAAATTGACTGTCAACTCATAAACTCGTCTGATTATTTTATCAGATAAAATATATATTAGAAA
>JAHIOR010000037.1 GCA_018895125.1 Patescibacteria group bacterium
AGAATATGAAGATCAAGCCAATTTCAAACTATATTTTGATCGAGCCCCTGCCCCAGGAGGAAAAGACCAAGGCAGGAATATTTTTGCCCGAGTCAGCTGACAAAGAAAGACCTGAACAAGGAAAAATCGTTGCCGTCGGGCCAGGCAAGAAAATGGTTTCCGGGAAAATCATCCCTTTGAATGTTAAAGTCGGAGACATTGTTTTGTTCACCAAGTATGGTCCGACCGAAATCAAGGTTGATAATAAAGAGTATTTAATCGCCAAAGAAGAAGATATCCTTGCGATTGTAGAATAAAATCGCGAAATTTCTAATTTTTAATTTCTAATTTCTAAAATATGGCAAAAGACATTTTTTACCAAGAAACAGCCAGAAAGAAAATGAAAGCTGGCGTTGATAAGCTGGCCGACGCAGTCAGAATTACGCTCGGTCCCAAGGGCAGAAATGTGGTTTTAGACAAAGGCTTTGGCGTGCCCACTATTACCAATGACGGCGTGACCGTGGCCAAAGAAGTTGAGCTTGAAGACAGGACTGAGAATCTGGGAGCAGAAATCATTAAAGAAGTAGCTGAAAAGACCAATGACGTTGCTGGCGACGGCACGACTACGGCCGTGATTCTGGCTCAGGCCATTATTGCCGAGGGTTTGAAAAACGTGGCGGCCGGAGCTGATCCCATGGCATTGAAAAGAGGCATTGAAAAAGCCAGCCGGGCAGTGATTGCCAAGCTTAAAGAAATGTCCAAACCCATTTCCGGTAAAGTTGGAATTTCCCAGGTAGCGACTATTTCCGCGGCTGACCCGGAAATCGGCAATTTGATTGCCGAGGTTATGGATGAGATCGGCAAGGACGGAGTGGTCACGGTTGAAGAATCCCAGACCTTTGGTTTGCAAAAAGAGATTGTCAAAGGCTTGCAGTTTGATAAAGGCTACATTTCCCATTACATGGTCACTAACGTTGAGAGAATGGTGGCTGAGCTTGAAGATCCATATATCTTAATTACTGAAAAAAAGATTTCTTCTTTGCAGGAAATTCTGCCCATTATGGAGAAGATTGCCCAGGCCGGCAAAAAAGATTTAGTGATTATTGCAGAAGACGTTGACGGTGATGCTTTGGCGACTATGGTGATTAATAAGCTCAGAGGTAATTTTAGGGCATTGGCAGTCAAGGCGCCTGGTTTTGGCGACAGGAAAAAAGAATTCTTGCAGGACATGGCCGCGGTTTGCGGCGGCCAGCTGATTGCCGAAGACTTGGGGCTGAAGATTGAAAACATCGAGCTGAAAATGCTGGGATCAGCCAGGAAAGTTGTTTCCACTAAAGAAAACACCACTATTATTGAAGGCAAGGGCAAGAAAGAAGACATTGATTCTCGGATTAATCAAATAAAGAATGAATTAAAAGAGACAGACTCTAGTTTTGACAAAGAAAAGCTTCAAGAAAGGCTGGCCAAATTGTCCGGGGGAGTGGCGATCATTAAAGTAGGGGCGGCTACTGAAGTCGAACAAAAAGCCAAACAATTAAAAGCTGAAGATGCTTTAAATGCCACCAAAGCCGCCATTGAAGAAGGCATTGTGCCGGGCGGAGGCGTGGCTTTATTGAGAAGCTTAGAAGCTCTTAAAAATCTTACTTTGCAGGGTGATGAGAAAACCGGCTTGGAGATTTTAAAAAAGGCTTTGGAAGCTCCGATCCGGCAGATTGCCCAGAATGCCGGCATTGACGGGGCAGTGGTGGCTGAAGAGGTAAAGAAAAATAAAGGAGCTTTTGGTTTTAACGCTGCTACCATGGAATACCAGGATCTGATTGAAAACGGCATTATTGACCCGACCAAAGTGGTCAGGACCGCTCTTGAAAACGCGGTTTCTGCAGCTTCCATGTTATTAACTACCGAGGCGGTGATTGCTGAAAAGCCAGAGGATAAGGATAAAAAAGGCATGCCTGGCGGTATGGGTGGCATGGGTATGGGCGGAGAATACTAACTTGAAGTTTTAGACTAATAAGCTTAGAATTTAAGATCGAAACGCTCTTACAAGGGCGTTTTGATTTTGTTTGACAAAAAGCATAAAATGTGTTAATATCTTTATGGTTGGGTTCATTTTCAAAAAAGGAGGTAGAAAATGCTTCAAACAGTGAAAAACTTCATTAGAATTCTCGCCAAAGTTGATGCTCTGGCTTTCCCTGGCGAAGCCTTAGAGGTTAGGCTTATTATTAGGGATAGAAAAAACGAGCCAATCGCCTGTTCTGAGACGCGGGAGATCAGGATACGCGAGCGGCTTTTTGTCAGGTATGTCTCGCGTCTGCGTCGTTTATGGAAATACTCGCAGAAGAAAACCTTGACTCGTGTTGCTATCCATGAAGTGCGTCATAAACTTCAGCTTGGCGGGACGAGATTGTGGACGAAGAAGAATATCGTTTTACTTCGTCCCCTTATTGAAGAAGAGGTATCTTCTTTTCTTCAAGGATGGCCTTTTGATGAGACCGAAGATCCCATGCAACGAGATGCATGGATTATCGAAGGTCTCTGCATGCGCCTGATTGTAAGAGGGCGTCCCCTCGGGGACATTAAGAGGATCTTACTTTCCCAACCAGAAGAATAAAGAGAAGACGCCGAAACGGAGTCTTCTTTTTAGTTGCCAAACCGGCAGTTTTTGCTAGAATAAGGAAACCTTAGCCTCGTTAGGGCGAGGTAAAAAAAGAAAAGTCGATTTAACAAACATTAATTTTAAGAAAATGAATATTCTTTATATTATTTTAGGAGTTCCAGCCATTATTGTCGGTTGGTTGATTTTGACTTACAACAAGTTAATTGTTTTAAGGCAAAGGGCCAAAGAAGCTTGGTCAGACATTGAAGTCCAATTAAAAAGAAGGTATGACTTGATTCCTAATTTAGTGGAAACAGTCAAAGGTTATGCTACTCACGAATCAGGCGTTTTTGAGAGAGTCACCCAGGCCAGAACTATGGCTATGGGAGCCAGCGGCATGAAAGAAAAAGCCGAAGCAGAAAATGTTTTATCCGGAACTTTAAAAAGCCTTTTTGCAGTTGCTGAAGCTTACCCGGATTTAAAGGCTTCACAGAATTTTTTAGAACTACAAAGAGAATTAACTGATACCGAAGACAAGGTTCAGGCTTCAAGAAGGTTTTACAATGCCAATGTCAGGGACATGAGTATTGCAGTCCAAACTTTTCCAACCAACTTGATTGCCCAAGCTTTTGGCTTCAAGGCTATGGAGTTTTTCGAAACTGCCTCTGAAGCGGAAAAAGAACCGGTCAAGGTTAAATTCTAGATAACACCTTAATAATATTTAAGTTTCGACATGACTATTTATACTCAGGCTGATTCCAACATTCGCAAAACCTGGTTTTTACTGGGCATGTTCTTAGTTTTGGTTATCGGCCTGGGTTATTTCTTCAGCTATTATTATGACAATTTAGCAATTTTGTACATTGCCGTCGGCTTTAGTGTTTTGCAAAGTGTGATTAGCTATTGGTATTCTGACAAGATTATTCTAGCCATGACCAGAGCAAAAGAAGTTGATCATCAGGAAAATCCTGAACTCTATCATTTGTTGGAAAACCTGACGATTGCTTCGGGCTTGCCGCAACCTAAGTTTTATCTTCTTGAAGAAAGCCAGCCAAATGCTTTTGCTACCGGCAGAGATCCAAACCATGCGGCCATTGTGGTTACCCGGGGGCTTCTGGAGAAGCTGGAAAAACCTGAACTGGAAGGAGTTTTAGCTCATGAGCTGTCTCATGTTGGTAATCGGGATTCTTTAGTAATGACCGTGACTGTAATTTTAGTCGGCATTATTTCCATGATGGCCAATATGTTTTTCAGAATTGGCAGGATTGGCGGCCGAAGCAGCGATAGCGATAGCAAAAGCAGCGGTGCTTTGGCTTTAGTTGGCCTAGTGGCTGTTATTTTAACTCCAATTGCCGCCACTTTAGTTCAGCTGGCAATTTCCAGGAAAAGAGAATTTTTAGCTGACGCTTCCGGTGCACTTCTAACAAGATATCCAGAAGGCTTGGCCAGAGCTTTGGAAAAGATAAGTCAGGACAGCTCGCCCTTACGAGTTGCCAATAACTCTACCGCGCATTTATTTATCGTCAGTCCTTTTCGCGGCAAACAAACAATTGGTTGGCTGGCGAAGCTATTTTCTACCCATCCGCCGATTAAAGAAAGGATCGCGGCTTTAAGACGAATAGGCATTTAAAGGAGCTAAGCTCCTTAAACTAATGAAACAACCATTAATCAGGACAATTTATCTTTATCTTTTTACTTTAATCGGGCTGGTTTTAATAACTATTGGCTCGGTTAATCTGATTAATCTGGGATTAAAGAGATTTATCTTTACCAAGGCAGATCAGGAATTAAATTATAATCTCAGGCCGTCTTTTCCCATGATAATTGGAGAAAAAGAAACAACTGGAGAAGACTTTATTTCTGCAATGGATAAATGCCAGGATAGATGTGATTTGACTTCAGAACAGAAAACTCAGATTGCCAGCTGGCTGGCTGATTACCAAAATTGGCAACAACAGGAGAAACAGTTTGATTATTTGACTCAACAGCGCCAAAGAGAACTCTCTCTTGCATTGTCTTTAATTATTGTCGGTTTGCCGCTTTATCTGTATCATTGGACCATGATTAAGAAAGAAACAGGAAAAGAAGCATAAAAGGGATTTCAGGAGGCGTCGCATAGCGGCCTAGTGCGCATCCTTGGAAAGGATGTATGTTCGAAAGGGCATCAGAGGTTCGAATCCTCTCGCCTCCGCAACGTACAAAATCAGAGATTTTTACGCTGCTGGAACGTGTAAATTTTCAAAGAAAATTTATTACGTCCCGCAACGGCTATATATCTCGTTTTGATAACCTGGGGGTGGGACTCAAAAGCCAGACTGAACGCACTCCGTGAAAAGGTGACAGTCACCTTTGCAGTAAAACGGCTTCATATCTACTCAAAATAAAATAAAATATGATATAATGCTAATATGACTGTTGGCGATTTTGTAAAAAAAAGAAAATATTTATTTTGGTCAACGAAAAATTATGACGGTCTTTCAAACGAGGCCGTTGTTGAGGGTGTTTTGAATTACGGCGATATGAACGATGTGCGAGAGCTTATTGCTCTTTTAGGGATGCAAGAAGTCGCAAAAATTTTCCGCGACAAGTCTATACCATCCAAAGTAGGACGACAGAACTATAGGCCAGAAATTATTCATTATTTTAATTTATACTTCAATAAGCACGTCCGTCAAAATGCATAAGGAAATATTGACAAAACAACAAGTCGCACTTTTGCCCATAGTTAAGGCTTTCGGCAAAGATTTTCGTTTGGTTGGCGGCACTGCTATTGCCTTGCATATTGGTCACCGCCGCTCCATTGATTATTCAGAGAAGGTTATTTATAAAAACGGATTTTTAACTGATGACGAGATAATTAAAAAAGCACTCGTGGAATTCAGCCTAGAAAAATAGTCTGAAAAAAGTTCGGATTTTAACCAAAAAACACCGCAGCAGATTATTATTAAATCCCAATAGCATGCAAGCTCAGCCAGCTTTTTATAAGTGCCCTGTTTGCGGTAGCATTATTACTGA
>JAHIOR010000038.1 GCA_018895125.1 Patescibacteria group bacterium
AAGAGCATGATGAAATAAAAAAAATCTCAAAAGATGACGACGCAGATGATGAGCAAAAGAAGTTCCGAGAAAAAATCAAAACCCTTTTAAAAATAAATTTTCACATTGGCGGCCTCTATCGCTTAGGTTGGTTCATTGACACTGCGATGGAAAAAAAGTTTTCTTGGAAATCGCCTCCAAAAGGTAAAAGCAAAGAATTAACAGACCATGACGAAGAAAAGTTAGCAGAGTTTTTTGTTGGCAGCAAAGATTATGCTGATGAGCTGGAAAGCGTACCAGACGGAGGTAATATTAGATTGGACTTGGTATATGTTTGGGTCGCTGAAGTTGTAAAACCATATCTTGCGCTTATAAAGACGCACGACTATATTAAGTTTATGACTGAAGCGATGCAGGATATTGTCCGATCTGGTATAAGAAGAACTTATTTTGCCAAGTTAGAAGATGATGAAAAAAAATCTTCGCTTGGACCATTTATTTTTTCAGAAGCACGGGGAGTAAAAGGTGATAAAAGCAAGAATAAAAGTAAAGACAAAGATAGGATTTTGGAAAGAAAGAAATCTTATGGTTTTGAAATTAAAGACATTGCCATCAAAGATATCGACCCGAGCGAAGATGAAGTGAAGACGCTTCTTCGAGGGCCAGCGGAAAGTGAGCTAGAAGCTAAGGCTATGGCCGAAAAAGCAAAAGGTCAAGCCAATAAAGATAAAATTGAAGCTGATGGAAAGCTTGCCGCGGCAGAGTTTGACGCTAAGAGGACCGTATTGCTTGCTGAGGCTGATCAAAAGAAAAGAGTGGCTGAAACTGGTGGAGCTATTTCTGGAGCGTTAAAGGATGTCCGAGAAGAGGTTGGCGAACTAACCCCTAAAATGCAAATGAAAGTTTTAGAAACAGTTCAGCAGTCAATTAGCTCGGACGGAAAACAGTTGCAACACATTAAGCTTGAAGGTTTTGGAGGCGGTGGTGGCGATCCTCTTGTTAAAATTGCTAGCCAACTGGGTGTTTCTGTAGGGGTTGTCAAGAAGTTGATGGACACTATAAATAGTGCCACTGCCGATACCAAACCAACTCAAAGTACTGATGCTCCAAAAGTTGTTGATGCTACGAAGATTGAATTGGCGAATCAAGAGGAGGTAGCCAAAGACAAAGAGAAAAAGCCAAAAGTTGTTATGTTAAGCAGAGAAGAGGAAGAGGAGAGGATGAAAAAACTTTTTCAATCAGAAGAAAAAGAAAATCAGAAGAAATAAAACTTATTCAATGGGCTCTCTATAGATATTCGATAGAGACTCCTTTTTGGGCGGCGGTTTTTTTAAAACCTCCGCCTTTTCTATTTCTTCGTTTTGTTTTTTTTCAAACACCGACCCCCTTTCTTTCCCCAGAGGGACAACTTGACTTTCTAATTCGTTAACTATCTCTTCCGCTTTTTTTAGAGGGAGGGTTAAATCGTTTTTTATTTTTTCTATTGCCTCCGAGGCGTTTATTTCGCCAATGGCCATTTTCTTGACTACAAAAGCAATTATAGCGCTTGAGCTTATTTGATTAGAATAAATTTTTTTGATTACTTCGTCAGTTGTTTCGCCTAATCCATATTTCTGTAATATTTTCAAAATAAGAGAGCTGGTCTCTTCTGAAGGAAATATAATGTTTTTATTTTTTAATACTCGCATAAGTTTTAAATAGAATTTCTAAACGAAATTTACATCTCCGTTTATTGCGACTATTGTTTGGTCTATCAGCGGCCTATCAGGAGAGGTGGCAGGAAATTTTGTTGTTAGTGCAGTATTTTCTGTAGTTCCCGTAGTCGCAATTCTTTTTAGAACGGCGACTCTTTCTGGTCTCGCTTCTTCTCCATATTTTTTCATTTTACCTGGAGTGAGGCCTGCAAACACAGCGACTAATTCATTAGAGGCGGCACCATATTTTTCAATTGGTATATTGATAATTTCGCTAACACCCATTTTCCTTGTTTTGCCTCTTACAAGATTAAATTTGGCTCGTGCCTCATTGCCTGGGCCACCCAATTTTGTAATTTCTTTTTGATAATCTTTAGCGTCAACTAAGTGGGTTAGTTCAGGCCTTGATTTGCTTAATTTGCTGATAGAGGTTTGCGGAGAATTTTTGTGCATAAAATTAATCATATTTTCAATCTGTTGTTTCTCCTGTGGGGTATTGAATTCAAAGTCAAAATCGTCGTTGTCAACAAGCTTCTTAATGGCTTGGGCTTTGCGCTTTAGCTGTTCTGGGGTAGAGGCACTCCCAAGAGCTTCTTTGCGCACTTCTTCGGGGCCTAAATCATCGAGTGGTCTTAATTTACCACCTGCCATTTCTTTTACTTTAGCGATTGTGCCCTTAAAGTCCTCTCTTTTTTGCATACCGCCTTCTCTCATTGCGCCAAAGCTCTTTAATCTGCCTTGGCCTGCCGCGCGTGATGCCTTATATGCCCCTAATCCTTCTTTACTTAATAGACCAGCGTTTGTATTTAAAGCGAAATTTTTAGCCTTTCCGCTGGTTGCCTTAACCGCCGCCATGCCTTGTGTTTTTAGTTTATTGCCAAAACCACGTGCCATTCCTAAGGCGCTACCAAGAACAGCTCCGTAAGCAAGGCCTATAATGGACTTGGCCATCTTAGGCATTGCCCTCATTGCAGCAGTATACCCCACTATTAAAAAAACATCCATTATTAGCAGAGGGGCTAAATTGACAATAAGTTGGTCTGATTTACTAGTGCTTGCTGCAATGATTTGTAAAGAGTTTTCTTTTTGAAAAAAAACATTGCCTAGGTGTGAGCTTAGATATAAAAAGAAGGAAAGCGTTACGCCGACAAAACTCCATTGTAAAAGAGCGCTCCACCACTCTTTAAACCATTTTTCAGTTTCTTTAAAAACCTTTGCTAAAAAAGCTAAGGGTGAAATAATGACTAAAAGCCAAATAATAATGTTGCGTAGCAAGAATGTTATGGCTATTCCCCAAATAATAGTAGCTGAAAGATAGGAAAAAATATTAATCCCTACCCAGGAAAGCCAGCACTGTAGGTCTACAATCGAAGAGCATTGGCTGAGATATTTTTCCCTAGCGCTGTCAATGGCGTCGTAAATAATTTGTCCTGTGTTGTTTCCAATAATTAAGACATTTTTTAATATTTGGGATGCGTCCACAATTGCTCCGCAAATAACAGGGCTAAAATTTACTAACAAAGCTATGACCATTAATGTGAAGAAGGTTTTCCGAACCTTGAATTGACCTCCGATATCTAAAGCAGTTGCAAGGCCTATGTATGCTAATCCAAGAATGAAAAACATGTTAGTAAAGTCTCGGATGAATGTCCATCCTATCTCAATAATAGGATTGTTCGTTGGATTGGTTAATGCAAACCCTCCTATGTTCGTTGTGCCCGAAATTGATCCCAAGAGTTGCCATCCTTGAACTAGCAACCAAACCCCTATTTCTGTAATTAACGAAGCAACAAGCTGGACAAGAAGAGCCGTTTCAATAGCTTTTACTAAGCCACTTATTCCTCCGGTCAGGATCCCTGTCCATGAAAAAGCTTTTGCGTAATATTGTGGTAGGCATAGCCCGGCAAAAACAATTATGCCTAAGATAGGAAGTGTGTATTTTTTTGGGGCATATCGGCATAAAACAAAAAGCTTGAGAAAGGATTCTTTCCCTTTTTGAAAGGTTTTTTGTAATTTAGTTCTTAGCATTCTTTTTATTC
>JAHIOR010000039.1 GCA_018895125.1 Patescibacteria group bacterium
GCAATGAAAACCCGGCGTAGAGGCGCCAGTCTTTCTTTGTCTTTGCGGACCCAAGGGGATTCGATTTTTCTTTCAGCGGGGACGACCGGGCTCGAACCGGCAACTTCTCCCCAACTGTTTAACCCCTGGGGTTAAACATCCGATTTTGTTTTGATGCGGACCCAAGGGGATTTGAACCCCTGATTTCCTCCGTGACAGGGAGGCGTGTTAAACCAGGCTACACTATGGGTCCATGATTTATGTCAAAAATGTGGCTGGGGTGAGAATCGAACTCACGACTTTCGCCTTATGAGTGCGACGTTCTACCACTGAACTACCCAGCCTTGCTACCAACTGCCTGCCCCGAAGGATCGCAAAGCGATTCCTTTGGGGAGCTACCCTGACCAAACCCTTGTTGCGGGGGCCGGAATTGCACCGGCGTCCCAAGGTTATGAGCCTCGTGAGGTACTACTCCTCCACCCCGCGGTATTGCTTAAAGAGCATCTAGCTCTTGTAAGGCTTTCTCATAGACAGCAATGATTTTGCTGGCCTCGTTAATATCAAGACGGTAATCTGGATCATGAACTATATTATTACGGACTTGATGGGCATTAGTCAAATTAACCAAACTCGGCAATTGTTCTGGTTTCATCTTTTTTAACCTTTCCCCAAAGCTTTCCCCGCCAAACCCCATCCTGGCTAAAACTTCCTCAGTCAGAGCTTCAGCTTCAATCACGGCCAATTTCCAATCAGCAACGTTCGGACTTTCCAGTCTTTTAATGGTATATTGCCATCTTTTTTCTAATTTACCTGTATCGTGTCCCCTGACTTTTATAAATTCCAGGAAATCGATCCAGATAGACATTTTTAAAAAATCGCTCTTAAATATACAAAATATTGATAGTCCTAACAACATCAAGAATATAAAAGGGCCGAGGACTTGAATCATGGCAATGACGAATTGCAGGATCGGTGAATTTAGAATGGGATCAAAAAGTTCCATATAAATAATATTAGCAAGAAAACTCTTTTAAATCAAACCAGAAAATGCTAATCTGGATTAATAGATCAAGAATAATATGGCAAAAAGACTAACTAAAAGCCAGGTTGAGTACGTTGCTAAATTAGCCCACATTGGCTTAACAGAAAAAGAGATTAAAGAATTTAAAGACCAATTGTCGGCCATTTTAGATTTCGTCAGCAAGTTGCAGGAAGTTGATACCGACCAGATCAAACCCTTGAGCCAAACCACGGGCCTGGAAAACGTTTTTAGGCAGGATGTGGTTAAGCCTTCTTTTAATCAAAAACAGGCCTTAGCCAATGCTCCAGATCAATATAATGGCTACTTTAAAACAAAATCTATTTTTAAATGATGGATTTATCAGGTTTAACAATTAAAAAGGCTTACCAGGGATTAAAAGAAAAAAGCTTTTCTGCCAAAGAACTGGTAGCAGCTAATCTGATGGAAATTAAAAAGTATGATCAAAAGATTTCTGCGTTCTTGGCTGTTTGCCAAGAATCAGCCCTTAAAGAAGCTAAAAAGGCAGATGAATTAATTAGTCAGGGTAAAAATAGTTTTTTAACCGGTATTCCCTATTCTGCTAAAGATGTTTTTTCCACCATGGGAATAGAAACTACTGCCAGTTCAAATATTTTAAAAGGATATTTTCCTTCATACGACGCTACAGTTATTAAGAAATTAAAGCAAGCTGGAGCAATCCTGATTGGCAAGACCAATCACGATCCTTTTGGTTTTGGTTCATCGACTGAAAATTCTGATTTTAAAATAACTAAAAATCCCTGGAACAAAGATAAGGTTCCTGGAGGTTCTTCCGGGGGCTCAGCAGCTGCTGTTGCTTCGAGCATGGGCATCTTTTCTTTAGCTGAAGATACCGGCGGTTCAATCAGGCAGCCGGCTTGTTTTTGCGGTGTGACCGGATTAAAAGTCACTTATGGCCGGGTTTCCAGATTCGGAGTTATTGCCTATGGCTCTTCTTTAGACACTATCGGCGTCATTACCAAAACAGTTGAAGACGCTGCCATTCTTTTAAAAGAAATTGGCGGCAAGGATGAAAATGATGCCACTACTTTAAACCAGCCAGTGCCTGATTATCTTAAAACCATTGATCAAGATATTAAGGGCTTAAGAATCGGAATTCCTAAAGAGTATTTCACCGAAGGTATCAATAAAGAAATTGCTGAAGCAATTAATAAGGCAATTAAGGAATTTGAAGCATTGGGAGCAAAAATAGAATCAGTTTCCCTGCCCTATACCGAATATGCCATTCCTGCCTATTATTTATCCGGCATCAGTGAAGTTAGCGCCAATTTAGCCAGATATGACGGTATTAGATTTGGCTATTCTGAAAAAACAGCCAAAGACCTTAATTCTCTTTATCTTGAATCCAGGGCCAAGGGCTTTGGTCCGGAGGTAAAACGGCGAATCATGCTTGGCACTTATGCTTTATCGGCCGGATACTATGACGCCTTTTACAAGAAAGCCCAGCAAGTCAGAAACTTAATCAAGCAAGATTTTGATAAAGTCTTTGAAAAAGTAGATATGCTAATTGCTCCAGTTTCCCCTTTCCCGGCTTTTAATATTGGCGAGAAAGCCCAGAACCCTTTAGAAATGTGGCTGGCTGATATTTTTACAGTTACCATTAATCCGGCTGGAATTCCCGGGCTAGCTATTCCATGCGGATTTACTTTAGATAAGTTACCCATTGGTTTGCAGTTGATTGGTCCCCAACTATCTGAACCAACTTTGTTTAGGGCTGGTCATGCCTATCAAAAAACAACTGACTGGCATCTTCAGAAACCTAATTTAAAATAAAGTAAAATGCCTTTTGAAATCAAAAACGCCAAAGACCATATTGGCCAAGAAGTAGAAATCCGAGGCTGGGTTTTTAGTAAAAGATCAAGCGGGGCAATCATTTTCTTGCAGATTCGGGACGGCTCTGGCTACCTTCAGGCGGTCATAGTTAAAAATGAAGTTTCTTCAGAGTCATTTGATGAAACTCAAAAATTAACCGAAGAATCTTCAATTCTAATCAAGGGTTTAATTAAAGAAGAGCCGAGATCTGCTTATGGGTTTGAAATGCAAGTTACGGGATTAAAAACTATTAATTTATCCTTGGAATTCCCAATCAGTAAAAAAGAGCATGGCACAGACTTCCTTCTTTCACAAAGACATTTGTGGTTGAGAAGCAGAAGGCAGTGGGCCATTTTAAGAATCAGAAATGAGATTATTAATGCCATTAACTCTTTCCTGCAAAACCAGGGTTACTTGAGGTTTGACTCACCAATCATTACCCCATCTGCCTGTGAGGGTACGACAACTCTTCTTAAAGTTGATTACTTTGGCACGCCAGCATTTTTATCCCAATCAGGCCAGCTTTATCTTGAGGCTGGAATTGCTTCTTTTGGCAAAGTATATGATTTTGGTCCGACTTTCAGATCAGAAAAATCAAAAACTAAAAGGCATTTAACTGAGTTCTGGATGATGGATGCTGAAGCGGCTTTTATGGAATTCAAGGAGCTTTTGGAGTTTGAGGAAAATATGATTTATGAGATTATCCAGAAAATTCTTATGAATTGTTCTTCAGAACTCACTATTATTGAAAGAAATCTGGCTCCTTTGGAACAAATTAAACCTCCTTTTCCTAGATTAAGCTATCAAGAAACATTATTAAAGCTTAGAGAACTTGGTTCTGATATTAAAGATGGCGAAGATCTTGGCAATGACGACGAAACCATATTAATGAACCATTTTAAACAGCCTCTTTTTATCACTAAGTTCCCTTCAACTTTCAAGGCATTTTATTTTAAAAGAGATCAAGAAGATAATAACCTAACTTTATCAGCTGATCTTTTAGCTCCGGAAGGTTATGGTGAAATCACTGGCGGCGGCCAA
>JAHIOR010000040.1 GCA_018895125.1 Patescibacteria group bacterium
AAAAAATAAGCGGATTGAGATTGTTTCTCATGCCGCCGTTTCGGATATTTTTTTATCCTTAACTTGTTTGATCTTAGCCGCTTCCACTATTTGCGGCCACAAAATTGTTTTTTCAATTTTGTGCGGATCTGCTTCCAATTTCAAGATTTTGGCAATTTCAAAAAGATTTACTTGCGTCAAAGGACCAACTTGATATTTAGTGACTCCTCTGTTATTTAAGAAATTTAATATTTCTTTGATCCTGAAATAATACCAACGTTTGCCTTTAACGCAGTCCTGCCAACATTCTGTATCTTCAAAACAGCGCTTTACACTAATTTCAGTCACTTCGGCATAGATCTTTTCTTTGTCTTCCGATTTTAGCATGCCAAATAAAACCTGCAGAACCTTAATTAATTCCGGAACTTCCGAATTAAATTCTTCTTTCTTCGTTTTCCGTGTTTTATTTCTATCTGTCATTTGCTTAATTACCTTGTATGATACAGTTATACGATTTTGACAAAATAAAAAGCAACCTTTAAAATATAGATGATAGAGGTTGCGTAAAATTTCCTTGAGCATCATGGCTCGTACATTGGAGATTGCAGCCTTTATCTTTTATCCGGCCTCGAATTGGTTAGTTGCTCTTCGGGAGCGTATAAAAAACAAGGTTGAGGCGATAAAAGATTAAAGGATTTACTCTGTCAAAATTAATCCATAATTCTAAAAAAATATGCCTGAAGAAAAAGTTTTTTACTTGGGCGTTGATGTGGGCAAATACCACCATCAAGCCACGCTCATTGATAATCAAAAAGTCATGATCGGCCAATCATTTCGTTTTGAAAATAACTTGGCCAGTTTTGAAAATCTGACCCAAACAATTAAAAAACAATTGCCAAGCGAGGCAATTGTTAAAGTGGGAATGGAATCGACGGGACACTATTACTGGCAATTAAAAAATTATCTGCTGGAAAACGGATTTAATTATCTGCAAGTCATTAATCCGATTGAAACCCAAGAATTGTCTAAAATCAGAATCAGAAAAGTTAAAAATGATCGAATTGACAGTTTGGCCATCGCCCAAATCATCAGCCAAAAAAATATTCAATCTTGCCAAGAAAATCCCGAATTGAATCAGCTTAAAAATTTAACTCGCTTCGCCGAAAAACTCAAAAGCCAGAAAAGATTTTATCAGCAAGAATTAACAGTCCTTTTAGAACGAATTTGCCCGGAGTTTTTCGCTAATTTCAGCCGTATTTCTCTGCCGACGCCTTTAGCAATCATTAAAGGATATTTTTTGGAAAATATGAACTCCGAGCAATTGATTGCCAAAGCGATCAAAACTTCCAGAGGACGATTGAAAGAAGACAAGGCTCAAAAAATTATTAAAGATTTGAATAACTCCATAGACGCGTATTATCGTCATGAAAATATTAATTTGCAATTAAAAATGATTTTATCCAGTATGGAACTGATCAAAGATCAGATAGAAGAAATTAAAACTCAGATAGAAAAAACAGGGAAAGATTTTAAAGAAATAGAATATCTTTCCTCAATCAAAGGCGTGTCAAATTACCTGGCCAGTGTGATTTTGAGCGAGATCGGCGACATTAACAGGTTTGAAAGAAAAGAACAGCTCACCGCTTTTGCCGGCTTGGACGCTTCAGTGAAAGAATCAGGACAATACCATCGGAAACAAGGCAATCATATTTCCAAGAGAGGATCAAAATATTTAAGACGCCAGCTCTATTACGTCGCCAAGACCGCGATTATGCATGATCCGGAATTAAAAAAATATTACGAGAAGAAGAAAAGCGAAGGCAAGCATTACAATGTGACCATTATCGCCGTAGCCAGAAAAATCCTAATGAGGTGTTATGCCGTTTTAAAACAAAAAAGACTTTACGAAGTTAGAGTTTCTTAAAGTCTACTCTGTTCAGAAAATTTAATAAATTTTAATAAGTTATCCACAATTATGGACTTGACTGATCATAGTTAGTCTCCCATATGTTGTTACGGTACTATCCGCATTATACTCGAACTTGAATTTTTTATCAACATAAACGCTATAAAAACTAGGGCCTAAATCCCCCGCTGTCGCAAAAACCAAATTTTTCGATTACGTTCAAAAAAACCCCCTAAACCCAATTTGTCCCTTCG
>JAHIOR010000041.1 GCA_018895125.1 Patescibacteria group bacterium
CGCTTTCAATACTTCTTTTAAAGGTCAGTAGATCGTCTCTCGTTAAAACAAAACCGCTTAAATTCAAAGTATTTGAAGTTTGCGAAAAAGAAAGATTGTTTAAATAACTTCCGGCCGGTAATTTTTCAGATATTTTCTCTAGGATTCCAGCCAAATATGTTTGTTGGTGGTAAAAAGTATCGATATCTTTGGTTTTTTCATTTAAAACTTTGATCTCTTTTTGAAAATCAGCTATCTTGTCTAAATCAATATCTTGCTCTTTCTGAAAGATATTAGTTTTCTCCGAATCAATTTCCCCGCCAAGGTATGTTGAAACCGAAAAAGCAATTAAAGCAATTGAAATTAAAAATAACAGAAAGCCTAATTCGAAAATCAAGATAAGTTTTAGTTTTCTTTTGAACAAAAGTTCTTTTTTATCTTCGGGAGGTAATAAATTTATCATTTAAATATATTTTACTCCGCCATTATTCCCCTTAAAGCCAAACCCAAAGTTTCGCTATAGGCAAGCGATCTTCTTAAATATTCTTCCGGGATACGGGTTTCAGGCTCGGGTAAAATATTAGTCCAGGGATTGGCAATTCTAGTTGAAATCCCAAGCTTTTTGGTTAAGTAATCGTCAAAGCCCTTAAGGTTGGCTCCACCTCCGGAAATCAAAATTTTCTTGATTTCGGTTCGAGTCGGCGGCAAATGCTCATGGCTCCGATGAGAATAATAAAAATTGAGAAATTCTTTTATTTCTAGAATCAAGTGCGACAGCGAAGAATCTAAAATCTCAAGGATTTTTTCAGTTTCCATGATTTCTTTTTCTAATTTAAAATCGCCTGTTTTCTCTTGAAGCTGAACCTTGATTTTTGACTCTAAGCCATGATCCATTTTTATTTTCCTTGCTTGATCAGAACTTACTTTAAGACCGGCAGCCAAATCTTCTGTCAATTGTTTTGAAGAAAAAGAAAGTAAGCTAGTAAACCTGATTGACCGGCCGGCAAAAACAACTAAAACTGTTCTTGTTTCTCCAAAATCTATCAGAAGAACCGGATTAATAGTAATCATGTTTTTAATCAAGGCCCGACTGATCGCTAAAGATTCAACCTCAAAAACACGGGGATCTAAGCCAGCTAATTTTACCACTCTAGAATATGAATCAACAACATCTTTTGGAGTGGCCACCACCAAAACATCGCTGTGATCTAAATGATCAACAATTGGATCAACTGCCTTAAAGTCAAAATATGAATCTTTTAAGGGAATGGGAATATGATTTTCCGCTTCAAACAAAACCGCTTTTGCTAGCTCCTCAGAAGTCATCTTGGGAAGCTGAATTACTCTTAAAAATGTTTTCTCGTCGGGTAAAGAGACAACAACTTCTTTAGTCTTTAATTTTTCTCCCCTTGTACTGGCTATGGCTCTTTTAATAAAATCTGCCAAAACTTTTTCGTCTCTTATCTCGCCACCAACAACAATTCCTTCCGGCAATAATTGTTCGCCAAAACAAGCCAAATCAAAATCCTTGCCTCTCTGTTTAAGCTTGGCTATTTTAATGGAAGAATCTGAAATATCTAATCCGAAAGCAACTGGTTTTAAGGTTAAAAAATCTTTCATCTCTTGTATTGTAACATAAAAGACATATCAATTATTGTTCCTGCCAGTTAATCGCCTCGTATTGGCTACTGATGGTTGGAGTCAGGGGAGGTGGCAGATAAAGAAGATTAGAGTCGATTGAGGTTTCTCTCTTTAAGTATCCCGAGACAATCTGGGAACCTGAAATCCACTGGGTACCAACCCGGCCGTTACTGACAATAGAACCGATAATCTCTAATTTGGCTTTGATATTATTTGGGTAATGGTTTCTGGAAAATCTGCCTTTTTGAGCCAAAAAAACCCCCCTTAATTCCATTTGATCCGGAGATTGAGGTCCGATTAAAACATTTCTCTCGCCAATTAAGGTCAATCCATCTGAACCATCTCTTAAAGAATAATCAAGATTGCCGGCTAAAATAATGTCTGTATCAAGATTGGGATTAACTAAGTTGGCTGAAGCAATGGTAACTTTACCCTTAACCACTCCCTCGGGCCAAAGGTTATCTTCAACAAAAATTAAGGAACAACTAGAAGGCACTGGTAAAGTTTGATAAAGATATTGATTGCTAATGGTAAAATAGTCATAGTGCCAACCCTCCTCTAGGCTATAGGCATAAGTTGAAGATAACCTGGTAATGATCCAAACCTCCACCTGGCCGTCGTTTCTAATCTTTAAGCGGTATCCCCGGCCCTGGGGATTGATTTCTACAGATGGTCTGAGATAAATTCCTCCTGACTGAGCAACAGCTTTCATTATTGATAAATCAATAGTAATGCCAGCAAAGTCAAAAGCAGGATAAGGAAAAACAAAAAGGTCGGGACTACTGTTATCAGTAGTTGTAAAAACGCCTGGACAAATACAATTTTTAGATTCGTCAAATCGGCACTGGGGCGGACATCTTCCTAGTCCCGACCCTTGAGCAGGAAATCCTGCCGGACCGCAACCAAAAGATGAAGTACAAATCCACTCTTGCTTAGCTGAAGCAACCAATGACTGATTCTTGCCGTCAATCCGAATTCCGCCGTTCGAACGATAGACCCCTTTAATTTCATGGTCGTCGCCAATCCAAACGTTGTTATTTAAAATGTATGAATACTGGGCAATTGAGGGCCGGCCGTAAAAAGCACTGATGGTTCTTTTTAATTTGGGATATTTCAATGTCCAACCCTCAACTGTAACTAAACTGCTAGCTAGTTGACTGCAAGAAGTTGTTAGGCTGGCCTGAAGAGAAAATCTACCAATTAAATTACCTTGAGGATCAAAATAGTCTCTCTGTCCCTGGCAATTATCAACTAAATCATGATTAAGGCACCAATGGTAAAAATTCAAGCCAGCTTCGGCAATTTCTAAAGACTCTGTCCAGGCAACTTTTTGGACGCTTTGGCGCAGCTGCAAAAGAATGAAACCCAGGATTCCGGAAAGCATTAAAAGAAAAATGGCGCCGAAAACCAAGGCATAAGTGACAATAATTCCTTTTTTGCAAAAAGCCTTTTTCATTGGCTTTGGGGCAAACCAATTTCTTCAACTTGGCTTGTTTTTAAATTCCTCAATTGAACAAAAGATTCTAAACTAAAGTCCTGAGGCGGCCTTTCCGGATTACTGTTGATAACCAAATAAACTTTCATTAGTTTGGTATCTTTTAATCTGGCTGGCAAAATAGTTATTTCTTGATTATCAGTATCAAAATATTGAAAGATCGGCGGCGCATTCCTGACATAAAAACTTAAGACCGTAATTTCTTCCTGATCTTCCGGATAGGACGGCGGCGACCCAATTGGCTTAGTCACTCCTTTTTTAAATTGATGATTTTGGTTGGCAATGTCTTCGGTCCAAGAAAGTTCAAACCTGGCCTTCATTGAATGCCCCGGTTCCTGCCAATTGCAATTGGGATCAACCCTGCTGGAAGCGCTAATTGAAAATTGAAGCAAATTATCAACAGCGTCATCCCTGATGTCAAAGGTATTTGTGCCTTGCCAAATACCGGCGCAATCAGAACATTGGCTCGAACAGAAAGGCGACAGATCTTTACCGTCTAAAATAACATTGGCATATTCGTTACCGGCGCCGAAATCTCCTTCAACCGAAATCTGAACTTGAGCGGATTTTAAAGTTCCGGTTAAAAAGTCAGAAAAACTAACTTGGCAGCTGCCGCCACGACTAAAGCTAACGCACTCTTTGACTGAAGTTCCCGAACTGACTGTTCCTAAGAAATACCTGACTCTTTCTGTTTCGTTATCGCTGTCAATATTGCTATAGAAAATGAATTCTTTGTCGTCTGCTTTTTCAATCGCATAAGCGCCATTATCGCCCTGCTTAGCCTGTCTGATCTCCTTAACCATAGTTTCAATCCCTTTTCTGGCTTCATTAATAGCAATAGACTGTTCTTTGGTATATCCATAGGCTTTATAACTCATGGAAATAAAGCCCATCAAAGCTACCATGGCTAAAACAAAAACCACAATTGCCATTAATGACTCGATAAGAGTGAAGCCTCTTTTTTTCATTCGATTTGCTCTAATCTAATTATCTTAATCTGATCTCCACTGACCAAGACTTGGGTAGTAAGGGACAAATATCCCGGAGCCTGAATTTCAAGGTTATAAGTGGCTGCCTCAAGAGGAATAAAATATGCCTGGCCGAGTTGATCGGTGTTTAAAATCATATCATACCCTAATTGAGAATTATTCAACTTGGCTTGACCGGCAAAAATCGGTTCAAGGGTTAAATTATCTTCTAAAATCAGCAAAAGAGAAGTTTGAGCTTTCAAATAAAGATTAACCGGCAGGCTGACATTAGGAATAAGATCAATCGGATCGGTCTCGGGATTCGTAGCCATCAAGCTCAAGTCACTGTCCGGATTAGTTGAGAAATAATATCGATCCCATTCCAGTCCCGAGATAAAAATCTTACCGCTACTGTTACTTCCCAAACTTTGCGAATATTTATAAACCTTTTGCTCCTGCGAATCGTGGCCAATAATTTTTTCTCCTCTTAAATCAAAACTGGCAAAGGGAATAACTGTCGGTTCTGACGTTTTCCAAAATAATTGCCAATCAAAAAGCGTTGGGGTAACCAATGAATTTTGCGTTGACAGGCTAGCCTTAATCCTTAGTTGAGAATAATCTAAAACGCTAAGATTTTTTAAGTTTATGGGGGCAACCTCAAACCCAAGTCCATTACCGGACAAATCTTGGTTAGGAACCAATTGCCAGGTTTCTTGCTGAAGATAAAAAACTTGATAAAGAATTTGGGTTAACTCTGGTTTTGATTGAGAAAAGGAAATTTCATCCCAGGAAAGCATATTGCTAGGCTCAATTGTTTCTGAAATTAAATAACCCGAAACCTGATATTCTCCCCCAACTTCTTCTAAGGAAACTTGGCCTCCGGCTATTGATAAATTTAAGACCTGAGATATTTGACTCTGATCTGGAAAAGAATCTTTAAACTGCCCAAGGCTCCATAAAGAAAGGGTGGTGACGTCAAAAGAACTTTGACGATCAATGGCTAAACTAATTGGCGTCAATTGGCCCTCAATCACCAAGGGATGGGGAATCTTCGGAGTAGCAATTTCATCACTGCCAAAGCTTCTCTCGGCACTATAGCCTGTTTTTGAAACCGCGATTTTATAGCTGGCAGGAACTAAGGAAAAATAATGTTGGCCGCTGACAGGCGTGGCGCTTTTAATAACAGTGTCGCTGACAAAATCTCTAATTTCAATTAGAGGAGAGGAAACTATGGCGCCAACAGCATCGAAAACCAACACTTCTAAAATCCCTCCTATTTCTGAACACTCTTGAGCCAAAGAAGCGGGAGAAACGTCTGTTGTTAATTTTACCTGACCGGAATAACGTCCGGCCCAAGAAACTGTGACCTCTACTTTCTTATAATCATTAGGACAATCGTCGTCGGGAGAAGCAACTCCGTCAATAGCGCTGACAACATAGTCAACTGTCCTGTTGACTGTATAATTAGCACTGTTCTGGCTAACTACCGAACTTGATAAAAGACTGCCGGCTGGAAAACCATTGACAATACCAATTGATCCATAGGGCAAATTCCTAATCTTTTCAATCTCGCCACTGGCAATAGCTGTAGCAACAATTTTGTTTCGGCTTTGAATAATTACTTTGAGAGCTAGTTGGTAAGCGCCAAAAATGCCCAAGAAAATAATCAGGGTTAGAGAAATACCAACCAAGACTTCAATAAAAGTTAATCCTTTTTGAGAAAAACTAGTCATATTTTTATTGAATACCTTCCAGCATTGAATACATGGGCTGGATCATGGAAACAGCAAAGAAACCAACAGCTGCTCCGACTACCAACATCAGTATCGGTTCAATTGCAGCCGCAAGATTTTTAGTGGTGTTAGCCACCTCATCTTCTAAGAACCCGGCTAGTTGGGCAAGCATGTTCGAAGTTTCTCCGGTTTCTTCCCCAACCTCAATCATTTGAATCACAATGGGAAGATAAAGATGAGAATATGGCTTCAAAGCATCAGATAGTTTAGCTCCTTTTTTTATCTGTTCAGCTGCGTCAGCCAGAGAATCTTTAAAATAAACATTGCCGAGAGTGCCGGCAATGATTTCTAAAGACCTGACTAATGGTATTCCGGAAGCCATTAAGGAGCCGAGGGTTCTGGTAAAACTGGCAGAGTTTATCTGACTGACTAGTTTGGAAACAAGCGGGGTCTTTAAAAAAACTTTATCAAATAATCTTTTGACTGATTTTATCTTTAAAATTTGTTTTAAGAAAATAACGCCAGCGGCAATAATCAAAGGCAAAAGATACCATTTTTCTTTAAGAAATTGTCCCACGCCAATTAGGATCCTAGTGGTCAGCGGCAAAGATATTTCCAGTTCCGCAAAGGTTTCAGCCAGTTGAGGAACAACAATGATCAACATGGCAAAACCAATGGCAATCATGGCGGAAATAACCACCAAAGGATAAATCAATGCCCCGGTTATTTTCGTCTTCAGCTCATATTCTTTTTCCAGCTGCCGACTTAGGCTTTTTAAAACTTGTTCTAGGGTTCCAGATTCTTCCCCGACCTTAATCATATTTTGAAAGATTTCCGGGAAAATATCTGGATAATTAGCCATACCATCTGACAGATTACCGCCATCAATAATTTTTCTCTGGATTTCTGCTAAAGCTTTCCTAAAATTCTTGTTCTTAGCCTGGCCAGATAAAATCCCAATGGTCTTTGGCAAAGAAACTCCGGCTGAAGTCATGACCTGAAGATTCCTGATAAAAAATATTTTATCCGCAATGCCGACGCCCTTGTTTAAAATAAAAGAAAACTTTTCCAGATTTGAAGGCTTTTTTTTTGTTTCGTAAGAAATCAAAAATAAACCCTGCTGGCGCAGGCTAGCAGACAATTCCGTCTCGTCTTTAGCCTCAAGAAGCCCTAGCTTGGTTTCTCCTTGCTGAGACTTGGCAATATAAGAATAATGAGCCATTTAATCAATAATGACTCTTAAAATTTCTTCGATGCTGGTTTGACCTTGAACCGCCTTAACAAAGCCATCTTCAATCATGGTAATCATGCCCTCTTTTCTGGCCTGATCCTGAATCTGATCTGAGGTTGCCTGTTTAATAATCATGTCTTTAATTGAAGAAGTTACCTGCAAAACTTCATAAATGCCAACCCGGCCACGATAGCCCTCTGGAGACTCTTTGGTTATTTTCGGACGATAAAAACTAATATCCTCCCAGCCATGAGTCTCCATAATTATTTTCTCTTGCTTAAGGATTTCCAAAATTCTATCTAAATTGCAATATTTCTTCATTTCTTTTAATTCAGCCGGTTTAAGTTTATAGGCCACCTTATCTTCGGTTAATCGTCTGACCAATCTTTGAGCTAAAATCACGCTCAGAGTGGAAGAAATTAAAAATGGTTCGGCCTTCATATCTATTAAGCGGGGAATGGCTCCGGCAGCAGTATTAGTATGAATGGTTGATAAAACTAAATGTCCGGTTAAGGCGGCATTGATAGCCAAACTCACGGTTTCGTCATCTCTGATTTCACCAACCATGATAATATCCGGGTCTTGCCTGACTAAAGATCTTAATCCCGAAGCAAAGGTTAAACCGATCTTAGAATTGATTTGAGTTTGATTAGCCCTGGGAATACGATATTCAACCGGATCTTCAACGCTGGAAATATTTACTTCCGGAGTATTAAGAATTTCTACCATTGCGTAAAGAGTAGTAGTTTTACCACAGCCAGTTGGCCCGGTAATTAAAATCATGCCCACTGGTTTTCTTAAAGCAATCCTGATTTTTTCCAAAGCCTCACCCCTTAATCCTAATTCTTCAAGAGTTAAAGCTTTGGTACTTTCAGCTAAAAGCCTCATCACTACTTTTTCGCCTTCAAAAACCGGTAAGACTGAAACTCGGACAGAATACTTATAATCTTCTGTTTCAGCTTTAAACCTGCCGTCCTGGGGTAAACGATGTTCATCAAGTTTTAAATTTGAAAGAACCTTGATTCTGGCGACAATGCCAGCTAAAACGTTTTTAGGTAAAATCATCGCCTCCCTTAAAATACCGTCAATTCTATATCTAACCATAATTTCTTTTTCAAAAGGCTCGATATGAATATCTGAAGCTCTTTGTAAAATAGCGTGCTTTAAAAGGGTATCGACAATTTTAATAATCGGCATTTCTTCAGCCACCTTTTCAAGATCAGCTGTTTCCGGCACAGCCTCTTCTTCCTGATGAGCTTTGATAACTCCTGTTTCTTTTTGAATAATCGAGCCAAACTCTGCTTCCAAGCTTTGATGATACTGCCTTAAAACGTTTTTTATGCTTTCTTGAGTAGTTAACCGAGGCAGAATCTTCAAATTAGCTTTTCTTTTAATAAAATCAATCGTGGCAAGGTCTTCGGGATCAAGCATGGCAACTTCTAAAGTATTGCCTTTCTTTCTAAAAGAAACAATACTATGAGTTCTAGCAATCGGTTCGGGAATAATTTTCAGGGCTTCGGCGTCAACTTTCTCTTTTTCCAAATTAACAAAGGGAATGCCTAAGATATAGGCTTCTAATTTAGCCAATTCTTCATGTTTAATCAGGCCACGAGAAATCAAAACATCACCCAGCCGTTGACCTGTTTTTTGGCTTACCTTTAAAGATTCATCAAACTGATCCTCTTTAATGAGATTGGCATCCAAAAGAAAGTTTTTAAGCTGTTGAGATTCAACTTGCATACTATTTTAGGCAGCCATAGCGTTTTTAATCTTAGAGACCAC
>JAHIOR010000005.1 GCA_018895125.1 Patescibacteria group bacterium
ACGGCTCTTTTCCAGTGGTAATCGCCGGCTGGATATTAAGGATCCCGATCTTCTTACACGAGTCTGATGCCGATGCCGGTTTAAGCAATCTTCTGCTTTCTAAGTTTGCCAAAAAAATTCTAATCTCCTTTCCCAAGACCGAGAGATTGCCTCTTTCAAAAACAATCTTAGTTGGTAATCCAATCAGGAAAGAGATTCTTCAGGGAACTTCTAAAAAAGCTCAGGAAATTTTTAAATTAACCGGGGAAAAACCAGTGGTGCTTATTCTTGGTGGCTCTCAAGGCGCTCAACCCATAAATGATATGATTTTAGCCATTCTGCCTAAGCTGGTTGAAAACTATGAGGTTTTGCATCAGATTGGCGAGAAAAACTTTGTTAAATATTTACCCGAGGTTGATATTACTATTCCTAAGGGAATGGAAAAATATTATCACCCGGTAGCTTTTTTCAGAGAGCAAGAATTAAAGCACGTCCTGGCAGCAGCAGATTTGGTGGTAGCTAGGGCGGGATCCGGAACTTTGTTCGAGATTGCCGCTGTTGGCAAGCCTTTGATTATTATGCCCTTACCTGATTCAGCTCAAGGCCATCAACTAAAGAATGCTTATGCTTATGCGGCCAGCGGAGCGGCCATTGTTTTGGAGCAGAATAACACAACGCCGAACTTCTTCTTAGAAAAACTGAAGTATCTTTTTTCTCATCCTAATGAGCTGGAAAAAATGAGGCAAGCAACTTCAAATTTTTCCAAGCCTGAGGCTGGAAAAAATATTGCCAGAATTATTTTTAATTCTTTAAAAATGTGATATATAATTAAAATAATGGAATCATCAACATCTAAAAAAGAAGAAATTCGCACTAGGTTTGCGCCATCGCCAACTGGTTTTTTACAACTGGGAAACTTAAGAACAGCTTTATTCACTTATCTTTTTGCTAAGAAAAATAACGGAGTTTTTATTTTAAGAATTGAAGACACTGATAAAGAAAGATCAAAACCAGAATATGAGAAGGCAATTTTAGAAACTTTAAAATGGACAGGCTTGTTATGGGACGAGGGCCCTGAAGCTGATGGAGACTATGGACCTTATCGTCAAAGTGAAAAACTGGATGTTTACGAAAAATATTTAAAACAGCTTTTAAATGAAGATAAGGCATTTTATTGTTTTTGCTCTGAAGAAGAGATTGAAACTTATCGTCAATATCGGTTGAGCCAGGGTCAATCCGCAGCTTATTCTGGAAAGTGTCGGGAAATAACTTTGTCTCAAGCTCAGCAAAAGCTTAGTAAGGGAGAGAAAGCAATTATTCGTTTTAAGAATAAGATTGCCGAACCTGTTATTTTTAACGATCTTATCCGCGGTAAAACAGAATTTGATCCTCATTTAATCGGTGACTTTTCTATTGCTCGCGATCTTCGTTCTCCGCTTTATAACTTCTCTTGTGTGATCGATGACTTTGATATGAAAATTACTCATGTTATTAGGGGCGAAGATCATATTTCCAATACCCCTAAACAAATTATGCTTCAAAAAGCATTTGCTTTTACTAGTCCTAAGTATGCTCATTTACCAATGATTTTAGCTCCTGATCGATCAAAATTAAGCAAGCGTCATGGCGCTGTTTCAGCTTTAACATATCGGGACGAAGGCTATTTGCCAGAAGCTTTGATTAATTTCTTAGTACTCTTGGGATGGCATCCGGAAGATGACAGAGAAATTTTTGCCCTGAAAGGTTTAATAAAAGAATTTTCTCTTGAAAGGGTTCAGAAGTCCGGAGCTATTTTTAACCAGCAAAGATTAGATTGGTTAAACGGCTTTTATCTAAGGAATTTAAGTCTAGAAAATCTAACAGGAAAATGTTTACCGTTTTTAATCCAATCAGGACTGATAAAAGTTTCTCAAGAATCTGTTCCGGTCCAATTAATTCCGGTTGCTATCGAAGTGCCTTGGAAAGAACAAGAGTACAAGATAGTAAAAACTAAAGAAATTATCAATTTCGATTATCTTAAAAAAATAGTCAGTCTTTATCAACAGCGCTTGAAAAAACTTTCTGAGATCATAGAGCTAGTGAATTTCTTTTTTGAGGAAAAGATTATTTTTTCAATAGACCTTTTAAAATGGAAAGAGATGACTGACGAAGAGATTAAAGAGTGTTTAGAAGTATTAGAAAAAATCTTAAGAGAAGTAAGTCCTGAAAATTGGCAAAAGGAAAATTTAGAAAATATCCTTTTACCAGAGGCAGAGAAAATACGCCCCAAAGTACAACAAGCTGACTTCGGGGTAAAGGATAGGGGAGATAGGGGGTATTTGCTTTGGCCGCTAAGGGTGGCCTTGAGCGGAAAACAATTTTCAGCCGGGCCGTTCGAGATCGCTGACGTTTTGGGAAAAGATAAAACTATTAAAAGAATTCAACAAGCAATAAAAATTATATGAAGAAATATTATCTCATTATCCTTGTTTTTAGCCTCTGGGCAGCACCGAGCTTGTTAATGGCTGATATACCGCCACTACGCGTTATTGAGCCCCCAGACACGCTTGAAGGCCTTAAAGCAGTAGCTTCAAAGGCATTGAGCGTTTTCCCTAATGGTTTCAAGGCAGCTGTTAATGAGGCCAAGGCTTTTTGGAGTGATCTAACTAATTGGTTTAGGGAATGGTGGGGTCGTAATTTGGCAAATTGGTTAAATAATATCTGGCAAAAGTCAAAATCTTTATTTACAGAAAGGAAAGATATTTTTAAGAAAGAGCTTGATGGGGAGAAAAAGGAAATGGGAGAAGATGTTAAAAAAGAAATTCCACAGCTGCAGAAAACTTTTCTAGAAAAACTTAAAGAAATAATTAAATAAGCAAAAAAGCGCTTTAAAGAGATAAAGGGGATTGACAGGCTTCCTTTGTTTTAAGATAATATATAAGATAATATAAATGAGTATAATAACCCTTATACTCAGTTTAATATATGCCAAACGGCAAGATTAATAAAATATCTATATTTTACCGCCTACCTTTCAATAATCTTATTAGTAGGCTTTATTTGATAGATAACTTATCTACTATTGAAATTTCTGAAAAAATATTTAAAGAAACTAAAATTTTTATTACTCCCCGGGCGATTCAGCGAAGAATTAAAGATCTGGGACTAACTCGATCTTTGAGCGATGCTTTTAATATCGCTATTAAAAAGGGTCGCAAGAGCTATGCTCACCTTAGAAAGCCGGTAAAATCATCTAAGTTAAGGAAAGGTGTAAATTTACGCTTAAGATATGAGATCTTCAAAAGAGATAATTTTAGGTGCGTGTTGTGTGGAAATACTCCGAAAGAATCAAGACTAGTCATAGACCATATTATTCCCGTGGTTGATAGCGGAACTAATCACCCTTCTAATCTAAGGGCTTTATGCTTTGAATGCAATGAAGGTAAAATGATAAGCGAGGAGAGGAAAAGATAAAATAAAAACAATGTTACCATTTTTAGACGATTTTTTACTCAATCTTCAAACAAATAATTATTCTCAGGAGACTATTTATAATTATGAAAGAGATCTTAGAGTGCTTCAGGATTTCCTTAAAGAATTAAAGATAGAATTTAAACAGATTGATAAGAGAACGCTTTTGAATTATAAGGCCTATCTTGTTTCTCGGGATCGCCGTACGCCGGAAGCTATACAGGGGGTTAAAATTAATGCAGTCCGACTTTCAAGTTTTTCGATTAATCGAATGCTTTCTTCTATTAGGTCTTATCTGAAATTTTTGATCGATATGGATTACGAAAGCCCAATTTCCCCAGACATGGTTAAATTGGTAAAAACCGAAAAAAAACATCCGCGAGTCGGCGAATTCGAGCAAATTACCAAATTGATTGAATTCCCTACCGGGTTTGAAAAAGAAAAAACAGTTGCCTTAAGAAATCGGGCCATGTTAGAGACTTTATTTTCTACCGGCATGAGGATTTCAGAATTGGTTAATCTTAAAAAAAACCAAATTGATACGACGGGCCGTGTTTTCATTCGCGGCAAGGGCAAAAAAGAAAGATTTGTTTATTTAACTGATCGAGCTCAGAAGTATCTCAAAAAATATATGGAGAGGCGTGGCGACTCTGAATCTCCTTATCTTTTCTTGCCTCTCCGTGGCAGAAATGTTCACAAGAAAGACAAGAGAATATCCCCGAATTATCTGGAAGAGAGAGTGAAAAGATACCGCGAGCTTTTAGGATTAAACGTTCCTATTACCGTGCATGGCATTCGGCATGCCTTTGCTACTTATTTAGCTGAGAGCGGAGCTAATCCAGCGGCAATTCAGATACTTTTGGGCCATGAATCGTTGGATACAACAACGCGTTATGTCCATGCTTCTGATAAATATGCTGAAAGAATTCATCGCCAATTTCATCCATTAAAGAAGTGATGATAGGATTTTTTGGATTCTTTGTTGTTCCCCTAAAATTAATTCGCCGTCATATTCGCCGCTGTGCATTGTTTGTTTTGAATAAGAAGGTCTTTTCTGGTCAAGATGGAGATTAAAATCAAGGAAGCCATTATCTTCCTTCAAATAAACATGAAACCTTGGATAATCTCTGCCCAAAGGTCTGACTAAATTAAACTCATCATTAGTCCCCTTTAATAGTCTATATCCTAAGATTCTGGCTAGATTAGCTATATTTTCCTTTGGTTTTTTAGATTTAAATCTCATTTTTTAAGTTAAAAACAGTGAAAAACTAAGAAATCACTCACATTTTCCACATTTAGGGCACAGTTTCTATTCTAATGGGTTCTTTTTGCCGATAATCAGAAGTTAAGTAACCAGCGGCAAATGAGAATAAGGAAATTAAAATCACTGCCGTTACTATTAAAATATCGTTAAGATGGATTTTGACAAAGTCTTTAAGTTTTGTTAGCATAGGTTTATCTTAAATAATTTAAGTAAATATGTCCAAGACTAAAGCAACAGGAACTTCAGGGTATGGAAGAAGATCTCAACCA
>JAHIOR010000042.1 GCA_018895125.1 Patescibacteria group bacterium
ATATGTCAAGCAATCCGGCGGCCGCGGCCAATACGGCCATGTCAAACTGAAAGCCAAGACCAGGGACAGGGGCCAGGGCTTTGAGTTTATTAATGAAATCAAAGGCGGCACTATTCCTCAGGAATATATTCCGGCAGTTGAAAAAGGAGTTAAGGAAGCCATGGAAAAGGGCGTGGTGGCTGGTTATCCAATGATTGACCTGGAGGTGACTCTTTATGACGGTTCTTTCCACGAAGTTGATTCATCCGAACTTGCTTTTAAGATTGCTTCAATCATGGCTTTCCACGAAGTATGTAAGAGGGCTGGGGCGGTTATTTTAGAGCCAATTATGAAGATTGAAGTTATTTGCTCCAAAGAATCTTTCAGCGAAGTGATTGGTAATTTTAATGCCAGAAGGGGACAAATTAAAGAAACTTCTGACCGGCTTGATTCTAAGATTATTGAGGGCGACGTGCCTTTATCAGAAATGTTTGGCTATGCAACTGCTTTAAGATCTTTGACCGAAGGACGAGGCACCTTTACTATGGAATTCTCCCATTATCAGGAAGTGCCCAAAAACATTAGCCAAGAAATCATTGAGGGCAAGAGAAAATAAATTAATCCTTGACTAATTCCTAAAAATTAATAAAATTAATCCTTGACTAATCTTTGATAAAATTATTAAAATAATAACAGTATATAAATAACTGCATTTCGGCGTCTTTGTAACTAAAAACGCCTGATGCGAAAAATAATATTATGGCAGAGAAAGAAAAGTTTCAGAGGTCAAAGCCTCACGTTAACGTCGGTACCATTGGTCATGTTGACCATGGCAAAACAACCTTAACCGCTGCGATTCTTAAGGTCATGAATCTTAAGGGTTACAAGGCGACCAATAAGGGTGTTGGTGAAATTGATTCGGCTCCTGAAGAAAAAGCTCGTGGGGTGACGATTAACGTCTGTCACGTTGAGTATGAGTCAGATGTTCGTCACTATGCTCACATTGATTGTCCTGGTCACGCTGACTACATCAAGAACATGATTACCGGCGCAGCCCAGATGGACGGCGCTATTCTGGTGGTATCAGCTCCTGACGGTCCCATGCCTCAAACTAGAGAACACATTCTGTTAGCCAGGCAAGTTGGTTTGCCAGCTTTAGTGGTGTTTTTAAACAAGACGGATGCGGTTGATGACCCAGAAATTATTGATTTAGTTGAATCAGAAGTCAGAGAGCTTTTGAAAAAATACGGTTATCCAGGAGATACTATTCCGATTATCAGGGGTTCGGCTTTAAAAGCTTTAGAGGCTACTTCAGCTGATGATCCATGGATTAACGGTATTTTTGATCTAGTTAAAGCTTTAGATACAGCTATTCCTGAACCAGTCAGAGAGACTGATAAACCCTTTTTAATGTCAATTGAAGATGTTTTCACAATAGAAGGCCGAGGCACGGTAGCTACCGGCAGGATTGACAGGGGTAAAGTTAAGGGCAATGACGAAGTTGAATTAGTTGGTCTTAGGCCAACAGTTAAAACTACTATTGTCAGCGTTGAGATGTTTCAAAAGATTCTTGACGAAGGCATTGCCGGAGATAATGTTGGTGCTCTGTTAAGAGGGTTAAAAAAGGAAGAGGTTCAGCGTGGCCAAGTTTTGGCTGCTCCAGGCACCATTACTCCTCATACTGAATTTGAAGGCGAAGTTTATGTCTTAACCAAAGAAGAAGGTGGCCGCCATACGCCATTTTTCAAGGGCTACAAACCTCAATTTTACTTTAAGACTACTGATATTACCGGTGAAGTAACTTTGCCCGAAGGCACGGAAATGGTTATGCCCGGCGACACAGTTAATGTTGTTATTAAATTGATTGTGCCCGTGGCCATGGAAGATAAGCAAAGATTTGCTATTAGAGAAGGCGGCAAAACTGTCGGCGCCGGCGTCATTACCAAGGTGATTAAATGAACAAGTTCGATTCTTCATTTCATTCAGAAATGAACAAGTTCGATTCTTCATTTCATTCAGAAATGAACAAGCTCGATTCTAACGAGAGAAATAAGGGAACCAATCGGCTTTAAAATAGAGAAATTTCAGGAATGGCTACGAAAACTAAAGTTCCAGAAAAAACAGAAAACCAGATCGAAACTGTTAAGCTTAGAATTAGGCTTCGTGCTTATGATCACAAGGTTTTAGATGCCAGCTGTCGCCAGATTGTGGAGACAGCGATGAGGTTTAACGTTAAAATCAGGGGGCCAATTCCTTTACCGACTGAAATCAGGAAATATACTGTCAACCGTTCGTCCTTTGTTCATAAGGACAGCCGGGAACAGTTTGAAATGAGAATCCATAAAAGGTTAATTGACATCTTGGAACCAGGCCAGAAAGTTATTGATTCCCTGACTAACCTTAATTTGCCGACCGGAGTGGATATTGAAATCAAGATGTAAGTCTTTACTTTCAACAAAATTTATTTTATAATTAAAATGTTAAAGCTATCTAGCTTTTAAATTTATAATTTTTAAAATAAGTAATGGCATCAAAAACCGGGCCATACCCGGTTTTCATTTATCAGTATAAATCAGTTTCATCAGTATAGATCAGCGGTAACAATATGAAATTCATTATTGGCAGAAAAGTGACTATGACCCATATCTTTGAAGATGGAAAAATGATTCCCGTAACTTTGGTTGAAACAGGTTCATATCAGATCCTTCAGTTAAAAACCAAGGCTAAGGATGGTTATACCGCTATTCAAATCGGTCTTGATAAAATCATCAAAGAAAAGAAGATCAAAAAAACAATGAAGGGCAAGGAATACAAGGTCTTGAAAGAAATTAAGGTTTCAGAAAAAGATTTAGAGAGTTATAAGGTTGGCGATGCTTTTGAGCATGATTTTGTTGAAGGAGATAAGATTAAAGTGGCTGGTATTTCTAAAGGCAAGGGCTATGCCGGCGCAGTCAAGCTTTGGGGTTTTAAGGGCAGATTGTCTTCAACCCATGGTACCAAGCATGAATTAAGAACTTTGGGATCAACCGGTCAGAGCGGCCTGGGCAGACTGATCAAGGGCAGGAAAATGTCAGGTCGGATGGGAGCTGAAAGAGTTACGGTTAAAAATTTGAAAATTGTAAAGATTGATAAAGATAATAATTTAATAGCAGTCAAGGGAGCCATTCCAGGAGCCAGGGGCGCTTTAATAGAACTTGATTCTCGCTAGGAAGAGAATCAAGGGGAGCTTAAAAATATCATGTTTGTTAAAACATACAATCAAAGCGGTGAAGAAGCAGCCAAGATCTTATTACCCAAGGATGTTTTTGGGTTAGATTCTAATCCGGATTTGATTTGGCAGATAACCAGATCTCAACTGGCAAACCAACGCCAGGGAACAGCCCATACCAAAACCAGAGGTGAAATTTCTGGCGGTGGTAAAAAACCTTGGCGACAAAAAGGCACGGGTCGGGCTCGTCATTCTTCAAGCAGATCGCCTTTATGGCGCGGTGGAGGAACAACTTTTGGTCCCAGGAATGACAAGATCTGGAAGCAGGGGATTTCCAAGAAAATGGCTAGAAAAAGCTTGTTAGTGGCTTTATCTGAAAAAGCCAAAGCTAATGAGCTAATTGTCTTAGAATCTCTTGAGCTTAACGGTCCTAAAACAAAACAAATGGCTGTAATTCTTAATACCCTAAGATCGAAAATTGATGGTTTCAACAAAGCTAAAGCTTTGTTAATTTTAGCCAAGCTTGATAAAAATGCTGTTTTAGCTTCGAGAAACATTCCAGGCTTGGAAACTATTGAGGTGAGGAATATTAATACCTTGCAAGTGCTTTCATTTAAATATTTGATTTTGACCAAGGAAACGATTTCAGAATTAAGGAATACCTTGATAAAAAAGAAAACATTTTCAAAAGAAGAATGAACATGGTTTTTGACTTTTTAAAAAAGAAAAAAGTAAAAAAGGCTCTTTTGTCCGAACCTTTACCTAAAGAAGAGGTCAAGACAGAGGTTTTGAAAAAAGAAGAGCCTAAGAAAAAGCCTTCAGTTGTTTCGGTTTCAAAAGCATTTCCGACATTTCCAATTTTACTTTCTCCTCATGTAACTGAAAAAGCGACTCAGTTGGTTGCTGATAATCAGTATGTTTTTAAGATTTTTCCCAGAGCCAATAAGACTGAAGTTAAAAAAGCCATTGAAAGTCTTTATAAGGTTAAGGTAATCAGTGTTAAAATTATTAATGTTAGCGGTAAGACCAAAAGGCTGGGCAAGAATCAGGGCTGGAAAAAAGGCTATAAAAAAGCGATTATTAAATTAGCGCCAGGTCAGCGGATCGAGGCCTTTACCGTTTAAGAACCTTGAGAAAAAAAACAATGACCGAGTTAAGCAAGAAAAAACCGGAAAAGAAGTTATTGAAATTTATTAAAGCTAAGGCTGGCCGCAGCCGGGGTCGGATTACGGTTAGGCATCAAGGCGGCGGGGTCAAGAGAATGTATAGGATTTTAGATTTCGGCCAAGAAAAAATAAACATGCCGGCTAAAGTTATTTCTATTGAATATGATCCTTATCGAACCGCTCATATTGCCCTTTTAGAATACCAAGACAAACAAAGGAGATATGTGATTGCTGCTCAGGGATTAAAAGCGGGACAGGAGGTGATTATTCAAGATAAAGCAGAAATCATTTCCGGCAACAGATCCAGATTAAAGAATATTCCAGTCGGTACCATGATTTTTAACATTGAGCTTGAGCCCAATCGGGGCGGAAAAATGGTCAGATCAGCTGGTTCTAGCGCTAAAATTCTAGCTCATGACAGCGGTATGGCACAGCTGGTAATGCCATCAGGTGAAATCAGAAAAGTTTTTCAAGATTGTTTTGCCACTATTGGCGCTGTTTCCTATTCCGAACACATGTTTAAAAATGTTGGCAAGGCCGGAACCAATCGACGCAAGGGAATCAGGCCAACGGTCAGGGGTTCAGCCATGAACCCAGTTGATCATCCCCATGGCGGCGGTGAAGGCAAGGCTCCGATTGGTCTGCCTTATGCTAAAACTGCTTGGGGTAAGCATGCTAAAGGAGTTAAAACCAGAAGGCAAAAATGGACTGATAAACTTATTATGCAAAGAAGAAAAAAGAAATAATAAATTCGAGCGAAGCGAGAACCTGTTTCGCTACCGCTCAACAATCACATGTCCAGAAGCACAAAAAAAGGTCCTTATGTGGACGAAAGATTAGTCGCTAAACTTAAGAATTTAAAATCCGGATCAAAGGATATTATTAAGACTTGGGCGAGGCGAAGCCAAATTGCTCCGGAAATGATTGGTTTTACCTTTGGAGTTCATAACGGCAAGGAATTTATTCCCGTTTACATTACCGAAGACATGGTTGGTCATTATTTAGGCGAGTTTTCCTTGACAACAAAGTTTTCCAGACATGGCGGTAAAATGCAGCGGGATTTAGAATCAAAATCAGCTGAAAACGAAGCAGCTAAAGTCGGTGCTGTTAAAGCCGCAGAGAAAACAAAGAAATGATTAAAGACGCGCAACAACAAGTTGTCGCCAAATTAAATGATTTAAGGATTGCGCCGCGCAAATTAAGATTGGTGGCTGATTTGGTTCGGGGTCAAGACGCTTTGACAGCTAAAACTAAACTCAGTTTTTTGGTTAAAAGAGGCGCCAGACCATTCTTAAAGCTTTTAGATTCTGCTTTGGCCAATGCTAGGAATAATTTCCAACTTGATGAAAAAGATTTATATTTGGCTAAAGTTTTGGTTGACGAAGGCCGCAAGCTGAAAAGGTGGCGACCTCGATCTAGAGGACAGGCATTTCCGATTCAAAAAAAGACCTCACATTTGACAATTGTTTTAGAACCTAAAAAGGGCGCGCTTGGTTCCAAGCTTAAAAAGATTAAAAAGACAGAAATTAAAAAAGAAAGCCAGGAAAAAGCAAAGACAGCCAAGCCAAAGATAAAATCGGAAGCAGAAGCTTTGAAACCAAAATCAGTTCCAGGTTTAAAAAAGATTTTCAGAAGAAAAGTTTAGTTCTCGAATAAGTATGACTCATAAAACCCATCCTAAAGTTTTAAGAATAAAGAGAATGGACGATTGGGAAAACCGTGGTTTTTACGGTAAGAAATTTCCCAAGCAGCTCGAACAAGACTTTTTCATAAGGAAGTTTCTTTTGAAAAAACTTGAAGAAGCGGCCGTTGATTCGGTTAAAATTGAGAGATTTCCTGCCAAGCTGAATATCATTATTAAAAGCGCCAGGCCGGGATTAATTATTGGTCGGGGTGGCAGCGGAGCTGAAGAATTGAAAAAAGAATTGAAAGGCAAGCTCATGGCTTTGCGCAAGAAGAGAAACGGAGTCAAGGTTCCTGAATTAAGGATTGAAATCCAGGAGATTAAAAACCCCTGGACTTCAGCTGCTCTAATTGGTCAGGCCATTGCCAAGCAAGTTGTTAAAAGAGTTCCTTTCAGAAGGGTCATTAAGCAGTCTTTGGAAAACGTCATGGAGAATAAAGATATTAAAGGAGCTAAAATTGAAATAGCAGGCCGTCTTGACGGTAATGAGATTGCCAGGAGAGAATGGCTGAAAAAGGGCCGGTTGCCGCGTCAAACTCTGAGAGCTGATATTGAATATGCCCATACTTCAGCTTACTGTACTTACGGCACCATTGGCATTAAGGTTTGGCTTTACAAAGGAGATAAGTTTGATTAAACAATGCTATTACCAAAAAAAGTAAAACATAGGAAGTGGCACAAGGGCAGGTCCCGGGGTATTGAAAACAGGGCTACAGAACTTAATTTTGGCGCTTTTGGATTAAAGAGTATGGGTACGGCCTGGATTTCTAGCCGCCAAATTGAGGCAGCTCGCAGAGCCATTTTAAGATATTTTAAAAAAGGCGGTAAAATGTGGATTAGGATTTTTCCAGACAAGCCCGTGACCAGTAAAGGACAGGAAGTGCCGTTAGGAGGAGGCAAGGGCGCAGTTGACCGTTATGTTTTTCCGATCAGGCCAGGTCGTCTTATTTTTGAGATTGACGGCATTACCGAAGAAGCAGCCAGAAAAGCTTTGAAAACTGCCGGTGATAAACTGCCGATTAAAACTAAATTTGTGAAAAAAGATTGAGTAAACTCGGTCGAAATTAAAATGAAGTATTAACATGAAAGCAACTTTAAAAATAAAAGAATGGCAGCAGCTTTCGCCAGAAACCCTGAAAGTTAGCTTGAATCAGCTTAAAGAAAAGTTAATGTCCTTGCGGTTTTTGTCAGCTTCGGGTAAGTTAAAGAATGTTCGTGAAATGAATGAATTAAAAAAAGACGTTGCCAGAATTGCCACCATTTTAAAGCAAAAAAAACAATAGCATGCCAAAGAGAAAATTAACAGGAATTGTCGTTTCCGATAAGATGTCAAAGACAGTCGTGATTAAGGTTCAAAGCCTGAGGTTTTATCCTAAATACAAAGCCAGATACAAAGTTTTTAAAAAATATCAGGCTCATGACGAGAATAATCTTTCCAAAGTAGGGGAAACAGTCACGATTGAAGAATGTCGGCCTCTTTCCAAAAACAAAAAATGGCGGGTCGTTTCTCAAAAAACGCCTAAAAAGAAATAATCATGATTCAATTACTAACCAATTTAAAAGTAGCTGATAACAGCGGCGCCAAAATAATTGAATGTATTCAGGTTAGAGGCGGCTCGAGAAGAAGGACCGGACAAATTGGCGATACTATTGTGGCTGTGGTTAAAGAAGCTGAACCGCGTCGGGTTGTTAAAAAGCACGACGTTATTAAAGCTGTGATTGTCAGGCAAAAAAAGTCTTTTGGTAGAAAAGACGGTAGTTATATTCGCTTTGATGAAAACGCCGCGGTGATTCTGGATGGAACCACCAAAGACCCAAAAGGCGGCCGAATCTTTGGTCCAATTCCCAGAGAATTAAAAGAAAGAGGCTATGATAAAATTGCCACTATGGCCGAAGAAATAGTTTAATTTTTCAGACTTTTATAGCGGGCGATAGCCCGATATATCATTACATGCTATGAAAATAAAAAAAGGCGATTCAATCATTGTTGTTTCCGGAAAAGATAGGCTCAAAAAGGGCAAGGTTTTAAAGGTGTTTCCAAAGCAAGACAAAGTCTTAATTGAAGGTCTTAATTTAAGAAAAAAACACGTTAAGCCTAAGAAAAGTGGAGAAAAAGGAGAAACTATTCAGGTATCAGTGCCGATTAACGTTTCTAATGTTAAGCTGATCTGTCCCAGATGTAGCCAGCCAGCCAGGGTCGGTTGCAAAGTTGTCGGCAAGAACAAATTCAGAACTTGTAAAAAATGTTATCAAGAAATTTAATTTAGATCAAATGCTACGCTTTACCCAAAGGTATAAAAAAGAAGTGATTCCTGGAATGAAGGCAGCTTTTGGCTATAAGAATGACATGGCTGTGCCAATGATTAACAAGGTGGTAGTTAATACTGGTTTTGGCAAGCAAGTAGCTGGGGTTTCTGGCGACGAACTGAAGAAATTTTCCCAAATAGTTTTAGAAGATTTGACCATGATTTGCGGTCAAAAAGCAGTGTTGACATATTCTAAAAAATCAATTGCTTCTTTTAAATTAAGAAAGGGTATTGCTATTGGAGCTAAAGTAACCCTGAGAAAAAAGAAAATGCAAGATTTTATTGATAAACTGGTTTGGGTAGCTCTGCCAAGATCGAAAGATTTCCAGGGACTTAATGAAAGCAGTATTGATAAGACTGGAAACTTAACCATTGGCGTTAAAGAACAAATCATTTTTCCCGAGGTATCTCCGGAAAACGTCAAAAGGATTTTCGGTCTGGAAATAGTTATTTCAACTACAGCCCAAAACAAAGAAGAGGGAATTAAATTATTAAAATTACTAGGATTTCCGATTAAGTCTAAATAACGTGGCTACTGAAGGACAAATCGCAAAATCAAATAGAAAACCAAAATTCTCAACCAGGATTGTCAGGCGCTGTTTTAGGTGCGGTCGAGCTAGAGGCTATATGGGAGATTTTGGCCTTTGCCGGATTTGTTTCAGGGAAGCCGCTTGCCGAGGAGAAATTCCTGGAGTTACAAAGAGTAGCTGGTAATGATAATATAATCTAAATATATGGATCCAGTCGCCCAAATGTTAAATGAGATGAAGAACGCTCAAGCGGTTTCAAAAGAAACGGTTTCTTTCAGCTATTCTAATTTTAAGCATGAGATTTTGAAGGTCTTGGAAAAATTTGACTATATTTCAAAAGTTGAGAAAAAGGGCCGAGGGGTTAAAAAGGTTTTGGATGTCATCTTAAAGTACGAAGACGGTTTGCCAATGATTTCCAGCTTTAAGAAAGTTTCCAAACCCAGTCAAAGGACTTATTCTCCAACTAGTAAGATTAAATCAACCAAGGGTGGCCGAGGGATTGTGATTGTGTCTACTTCAAAGGGAGTGATGCCGGGATTTTTAGCCAAGAAGAATAATTTAGGCGGCGAAGTAATTTGTGAAATTTGGTAAGTTAAAATAAAACTATGTCACGCATTGGGAAAAAACCAATTATAATTCCAGCAGAAGTTAAC
>JAHIOR010000043.1 GCA_018895125.1 Patescibacteria group bacterium
AAGGCCAGAAACAGTTCATGGTTCAAGAACGAAAAACATTCTCAAAGAATATGAACTTAAAACAGAACAAAAACCGATTCTGGTAGGAATTGCCGTGGGAAACAAGATAGGAACCGGCAAAGCCAGGATCATCAAAGACATTTCCCGGATTAATGATTTTATTCCCGGCGAAGTTCTAATAACCAAAATGACAGATCCTGACTGGGTGCCGATTTTAAGGCAAGCGGCAGCAATAATTACAGACGAAGGAGGTCGGACCTCCCACGCTGCTATTGTGGCAAGAGAGTTTGGGATTCCAGCCATTGTTGGCACCAGGACTGCTACCAGCGCCTTAAAAACCGGGCAGGATTTAACCGTTGATTGTTCTTCCGGGCAAGGATTAGTTTTTGAGGGAAAAATTGACTTTGAGATTAAAACTTATGATTTGGAAAAGATTCCAGAATTGAAAACAAAAGTTATGGTTAATATCGGCACTCCTCAATCTGCTTTTAAGAACAGCTTTTTGCCAGCCTCGGGAGTGGGATTAGCTAGAACTGAATTTATTCTAGCTGAAAAGATAAAGATTCATCCTCTGGCTCTTTATCATTTCAATGATTTGAAAAATCTTAAAGCTTCTGAAGAAGAAATCTCAAAAATACAGGAATTAACCATTGGTTATGAGAACAAAAAAGAATATTTTATTGATGAGCTAGCCGAGGGGATTGCCCAGATTGCTTCGGCTTTCTGGCCAAGGCCGGTGATTGTCAGGCTTTCTGACTTAAAAACCAACGAATACAAAGCATTGATTGGCGGCAGGCTTTTTGAGCCGGATGAAGCAAATCCAATGATCGGTTTTAGGGGAGCCTCAAGATATTATGATGAAAAATTCTTGCCTGCTTTTAAAATGGAATGTCGGGCCCTTAAAAAAGCTAGAGAAGAATTCGGCCTGAACAATATCTGGATCATGGTGCCTTTTTGCCGAACTCCGGACGAAGGAAAAAAAATTATCCAGTTAATGGAAAGCAATGGCCTTGAAAAAGGCAAAGACGGACTCAAAGTAATTGTTATGGCCGAGATTCCTTCAAATGTGATTCTGGCAGATCAATTCTTGGAAATCTTTGACGGCTTTTCCATTGGCTCAAATGATCTGACTCAATTAGTCCTAGGAATTGATCGGGATTCGTCTTTCTTAGCCAAGATCGGTGACGAAAGAAACCAAGCGGTCAAAGAAATGATTTCCATGGTTATTAAAAAATGCCAGGCAAAACAAAAGTATGTCGGCATTTGCGGCGACGCTCCCAGCAGCTTTTCTGAATTCACTGAATTTCTGATTAAAGAGGGGATTGAATCAATTTCTGTCAGCCCGGACGTGTTGATCAAAACCATAATTGATATTGCCAATATTGAAAAAGAGCGATAATGTTGGCCACACTATCGCTCTTTGGTCGAGGGAGGCAATAGGCGCCCAGAAGGGGCCAGGGATTAATTCCCTTGGATTTGCCGCCTCGACTATGATTAAATAATAACATATTATAAAATATTTGTCAAGTAACTATGTCAAAAATAATTGTTGTCGGTTCAGCTACTAAAGATATTTTTATTGAAACCGAGGGTTTGAAAAAGGGAAAATCTCTTTGTTTTCCCTTTGGTGAAAAAACTGAAATTAAAAAAGCGCAGGTTTTCAGCGGTGGCGGCGGAGTTAACGTGGCCACTACTTTTGCTTTGCAAGGATTAAAAGCTTCCCTTAACGGTGCAATTGGCAATGATCTAGCTGGCAAAGAACTCCTGGCTGAATTAAAAGAAAAGAAGATTGATACTGGCTCTTTAAGGATTAAGAATGACAAACAAACTGACCTGGGCATAGTCTTTCATTCTCAGCAAGACAGAACAATTGTCCTTTGCCATAACGCCTCAAGGTCCTTAAACTGGCAAGATATTGCTCTTGAAAAGATTAAAAAAGCTGACTGGCTTTATATAGCTCCACTCTGGGGAACTTCAAGCAACTTAACTGAAAAACTAATCAATTTTGCTCACCAGAACAAGGTAAAAATAGCTTTAAATCCAAGCCTTGACCAACTGGCTTTAAAACAAATCACTAAAATCATTAACCAGGTTAATGTCTTAATTTTAAACAGTAAAGAAGCTTCGTTTTTAACTAAGGTAAAACCATTCCAGGGAAAATCAAAGATCCCGAGTATTGCCGAGGGAAGCGTTATCCATAAGATAGCTTCTTTAACAAAAGCAATCATAATTATTACCAAGGGTAAAGATGGCGCTGTCTGCTTTGACCATAGCTTCTTTTATAATATTCCGGCCCAGAATATAAAAGTAGTTGACGCTACTGGCGCTGGAGACTCTTTTGGGTCTGGCTTTGTTGCCGGTCTTATTAAGACTAAAAATGTAGAAAATGCCCTGACCCTAGGTATGGCTAACGCCATTGCTAATATTAAAGTCACTGGTGCTAACCAAGGGTTATTAAAACAAGGAAAACCGCTTTTAA
>JAHIOR010000044.1 GCA_018895125.1 Patescibacteria group bacterium
AGCTACTTGTATAATAATAACCATTATTGTTTTAGTTATTGCCTTGGTCGGAGTAATTTTAGCTTATCAATACTACGGGCTCGGGCCAAGAATATTTAAAAATGAAGTTATAAATCAAGAAATTTCAGAAAAGGAGGCCATTGATCTTATACATAATCTTCCAGAGGTAAAAGAATGGTTAGCACTTTTCACAGGGCCTGGAGGGACTAGCCCAATCACTGGTGGTAGGCCAGCGATTGAAATAGATAGTAAATCAGCTGAAGAGTATACTATTCATGTTTACGAGGCTTTATCTGACCATACGGCTACTTTTAATTGGTATAGTATTAATTTAAAAACCAGAGAAATTAAACCCATATTTTAGAGTCTAATTATTATTAAATCCCAATAGCATGCAAGCTCAGCCAGCTTTTTATAAGTGCCCTGTTTGCGGTAGCATTATTACTGAAATTAAATATCTCAGCGGCAATACCATAGGTGCTGTTTTCTTTTCTGATGCTTATCTAGAAGCGCCAATGATGCCTCCTTACGGCATAACCTATATTGGTTGTACTAATTGCGGCGAGGTTTTTTTATCGGTTCCTAACGAAGTTAAGATCGGGGGAGAAGAGGCTCAAAAAGCTCTTGAGGGAGCTAGCCAAATGATAGCTCAGTTGCAAAACATTGTTGAAACAGAAAAGGAAAATATTGAGGCCAAGAAAGCAGAGTTTTTTAAAATTTAAAAATATTATTATGGTTAAACGAGATCAACTAATAAAATTTATTTATCAAACTATCGGGAGGGAACTTTTGGCCAAGGCGCTTAAAGTTGATGAAGTTGCCAATGGAGTTCAAGTTCTTGGAAAAGAAAACGTCAACAAGCTTGCTTTAGGAGTTAGCTGTAACGAAGAATTCTTAAAAGAAGCAGTTAAAAGAGGAGCTGATTTTTGTATTTTTCATCACGGTTTTGATCCAAGAGTTTTTAAATCGCGCCTCCCTTTATCAGCCCAGAAGCAGTTAGCATTAATTTTCAAGAATGATTTAACCATTGCCGGCTTTCATTTTGCCCTAGATAGTCACCCGGTAATTGGCAATAATGCCACGATTATAAAAAGGCTTGGGGCCAAGATTGCCAGCTCTTTTTGGGAGGAGGGTTGGGGCTATGTAGCTAAGTTTCCCAAACCTGTAGATGTTAGAGAGCTACATAAAAAATGCCAAAAGCTTTTTGATCACGACGTTTTGGCAGTCTTTTCAGACTCCAAGAAAGTTAAAGTTATTGGCGTGGTTTCAGGCTCAGCCAAACCTGGAGTTCAGCAATTGGTGGAAATGGAAGAAAAAGGAGTTGAACTTTTCATTACTGGCGAGCCTTCAGAATCAGCTCCTCACAAGCTGGTTGAATCTGGAATCAGCTATTTTACCGGTGGCCATTACAATACCGAAGTTTTTGGCGTTCAGGAACTGGGCAAGAAGATAAAAACCAGATTCGGCAAAAACCTCAAAGTTGAATTTATTGATATTCCTAATGTAATTTAACTTCGCAAACTATGAAATCTATTGTCTTATGTGGAAGTGGTCGTTTCTCCCGAGATGCTTTTTAGCTTGAGTTATGAGTAATAACGAGCTTGACAATGTATCATGTAGTATATACAATGAATTAAGATGATAATTTTAAATAAACCAATTAGATTCAATTGGGACAAGAGTAACTCCGGTAAAAATTGGACAGGGCACAAAGTGGCCGATCAGGAATGCGAAGAAGTGTTCTTTGATAACGGCAAGAAAATACTTAAAGATCTTTTGCATTCGGGAAAGGAAGAAAGATATATTCTTTTGGGTAAAACAAAACAACAACGATTATTATTTATAGTTTTTACTACCAGAGGCGTGAAAGTTCGCGTAATTTCAGCCCGTGACATAAATAAAAAAGAAAATAAATTATATCATGGATAAAAAATTAAAAATTCCAAAATTTAGAACCGAGAATCAAGAAAGGGTTTTCTGGTCAAAAGCCAATTTAGCCGATCATTTTAAACCGGCGGATTTTGAATCGATTTCTTTTCCAAACCTTAAACCGACCTCTAGGCCGATTTCTATCAGATTGCCGGAATATTTATTGGTTCGTCTTAAAGAGCAGGCGAATGAGTTGGATATCCCTTATCAATCGCTTATTAAAAAATATCTTGCTCAAGGAGTGTCGCAAAAATAAAAACCGGAAAGCTAATTATTGGAGAACGGCGGTTGATTTTACCAAGTTTTGTAAAAAGGGTGTTTCAATTCAGAAACTAATTTTCGTATTGAAATGAAAAGATTATCATGACGTCTTCTCCGATTGATGACATTAAAGCCAGGCTGGATATAGTGGAGGTCATTTCCAGCTATATTAAGTTGCAGAAAGCCGGTGCCAATTACCGGGCGGTTTGTCCTTTTCACAGCGAAAAGAGTCCAAGCTTTTTTGTTTCGCCAGCCAGGCAAATTTGGCATTGTTTCGGATGTAATTCCGGTGGGGACGTGTTTGGGTTTGTCAAACAGATTGAAGGCATTGAATTTGGAGACGCATTAAAGATTTTAGCCCAGAAAGCCGGAGTTGAATTAAAGCCTTTTAGGCCTGAGTTTAAAGAATTGGCAACAGAGAGAACCAGGCTTTATGAGGCTACAGAGTTAGCAACCAGTTTTTTTGAAAAGCAGCTGGAAGCTAGCGCCGCCGGTAAAAAAGCCAAAGACTATTTATTGGGCCGGGGTATTAGCGAGGACTCAATCAAAAAATGGCGCTTGGGATATTCACCCGATACCTGGCAGGGGCTGATTGATTTTTTATCTGGTCGGGGCTTTAAAAACGCGGAGGTTGAAAAAGCCGGTTTGGCCATTAAAAAAGACAGCGGTGGCCATTATGATCGTTTCCGGGGTCGGATCATGTTTCCGATCTTTGACCTGAATTCCCAAATCATTGGTTTTGGGGGCCGGGTAGTTGGGCGTCCCGGTGCCGAAGTTGTCGAGATTGAAACCGGGACCCGTGTCCAAGCCATAAAGGGCTCGGGACAAAAAGGCAGAGTCTCAACGGAAGACAATATCGGCATTGGGACGGCCAAATATATTAACACTCCCTCGACCATTCTTTACGACAAATCCAGAACCCTTTACGGTTTAGACAAAGCCAAAGTTGAAGTTAGGAAAAAAGATACTTGCATTTTAGTTGAAGGCTATACGGACGTTATCTTATCCAGCCAATCGGGAATTGAAAACGTGGCTGCAGTTTCAGGCACTGCCTTAACTCCGTTGCAGTTAAAGATTTTGAGAAGATACACGGAAAACCTTTTGATTTCTTTTGATATGGATTTGGCCGGGGATTCAGCTACCAAGCGGGGCATTAATTTGGCTTTAAACCAGGGCTTTAATATTAAAGTAGTGACTTTACCCGAAGGCAAGGACGCGGCTGACCTGATTCTTAAATCAATCAAGAGCTGGGAAGAATCCATTGAAAAAGCAAAATCAATCCTTGAATTTTACTTTGAAACCACCCTAAAGAAGTTGGATAAAAAAGAGATTGAAGGCAAAAAGGAAATTTCCAAGATTCTTTTGCCAATAATCAAAAGAATTCCCAATAAGATTGAACAGACTTTTTGGCTGCAGCGCCTTTCTAATGAAATTCAGGTTAAAGAAGAAGACTTAATTATTGAATTAGCCAAGACAAAATCAGAAGAAGAGGTCTTAGGATTGGAGCCTGAAGAAACTATTAATTTGCCTTTAAAAACAAGAAAAGAACTGCTAGAAGAAAGGTTGTTGATTCTGGTTTTAAGCGATCGCCAGAATTTAGAAAAAGTAACCGCTGAAGATTTAGAGATGCTACCCTCAAATATCAGCCAGATTATTCGAGTTTATCAGCAAGCTAAGGACAGCGAAACTGCTTTTAAAAAACTTAAATCAGAAGAAAAGAAAACAGTTGATTATCTTTTACTCAAGGCAGAAATGCTTCAAGAACTTTCAAAAAAGGACCAAGATATTGATTTTTTAGACTGTTTGAGGGAAATTAAGAATATGCAGATTAAAGCAGACTTAGAGCTGCTTTCCCAGGATTTGAGGGCAGCTGAATTTAAAAAAGACGCTAAAGTTATCACCACTCTGGTTGAAAAATTCAATCAGCTAGTTAAGAAACTTTCCAAAGATTAATTTTAAAAAAAACTTAAATCATGGCAACTTCGAAAAAATCAAAGAAGAAGAAACCGGTTAAGAAGAAAAAGCCGGCCAAGAAAGTTAAAAAAACCAAGAAAGTTCGCCAGGGCAAGGTTTTTGTTAAAGAAAAAGTTAATGAGCTTTTAGCTAAAAGCAAGGAACGCGGCTTTATTACCTATGACGAAATCCTGCATTATTTTCCCGATGTGGAAAGAGATATCAAGGGCGTTGAAAGTTTTTATCAAACTTTGGCAAGCTTGGGTATTGAGTTAAAAGAGGCTCAGGAATATTTAAATGTTAGTAAATCCAAGGTTAAGGCTCAGAAAACATCTTTTTCTTCCAAATCAGATCCGATCCAACTTTATTTAAAAGAAATTGGTCGGGTTTCCTTTTTAACTCCGGATGAGGAAAAAGATCTGGCCAGAAAGATTGAGAAGGGAGACGAGGAAGCTAAAAAAAGACTGGCTCAGGCCAATTTAAGGCTGGTGGTTTCAATTGCCAAGAAATACATTGGCCGTTCTCCCAACCTGACTTTTCTGGATTTAATTCAAGAAGGCAATTTAGGATTGTTTAGGGCAGTAGAAAAGTTTGACTGGAGAAAAGGTTACAAGTTTTCTACCTATGCAACTTGGTGGATCAGGCAAGCTATTACTCGCGCTTTAGCTGATCAGGCCAGGACAATAAGAATTCCGGTTCATATGGTGGAAACAATTTCCAAATATGCCAAGGCCAAGAAAAGACTATTGCAGGACTTGGGAAGAGAACCGATTCCAGAAGAGATTTCTTCGGAAATGGGCATTCCTTTAGCCAAGGTTTATCATTTAATGAAGATTTCCCAGGATACGGTTTCTTTGGAAACTCCGGTTGGCCAGGATGACGAAGACAGCGTTTTGTCTGAATTTATCGAAGATCTGAAAGAGATTCCGCCAAATATTATGGCGGCTCGGACTCTTTTAAGGGAAAGGCTGCAGAGCATTTTAGTTGATCTGACTCCAAGAGAGCAGAAAATCTTGGCAATGAGATTTGGTTTAAAAGACGGCATTAGCCATACTCTTGAGGAGATTGGCAAAGAGTTTGGCGTGACTAGGGAAAGAATCAGGCAGATTGAAGCCAAGGCTTTGGAAAGAATCAGAGAACACAAGAATCTAAAGAAGCTCAAGGGTTATTAATCAGGCTATTTAGTATTAAATAGGGCTTTTCAAAACCACTGATTTGGGTTACTCTGTTAAAAGAGATAAAGGGTTCTTTAAAAAATCAACAATATTCCGCAGTAGCTCAACGGGTTGAAAACACGTTTGTTTTTAACGGGCGATTGCTTATTTTGAATTCAAAACTACTGAGCTCCGATGTAGCTCAATTGGTAGAGCGACTCCCTGTTAAGGAGTGGGTTGCAGGTTCGAGTCCTGCCATCGGAGCCCAGAAGTTTTGTCTATTGTAAAATCGCCCGGGAAGTGCGCCTCCCTGTTAAGGAGTGGGTTGTAGGCTTGAATTTTGCCTTTAGACAAAATTCAAGGGCCGGACCCTGAGCGAAGCGAAAGGGAGGAGCGGGCTGCGAGTCCTGCTGAAAGCGGGAACTTGTAGCCGAATCCTACCTGCGGAGCCCAGAAATTAGAGACGAACTCTGTGAAAAACCTTTAGGTCATCTGTCCGTCTTCGCTTCCACCCTGTAGTGAACGCAAAGCGTTCTACTACTGGGGTTTCCGTTGTTGTTAAATTTCGTATTTCGCCTTGCGAAATGCGCCGCCAAAAAAGATGTTGCCCTTGCTCCACCCGCCCGTGCGCGGGCAAGGCAGGGGAGCTCTCTATGCTAACTATAGTATGTAGAACTAAAGTTAGCAAGTGTGTATACTA
>JAHIOR010000045.1 GCA_018895125.1 Patescibacteria group bacterium
ATGCCAATGGTATTTTAAACGTCACTGCTAAAGATAAAGCCACCAATAAAACTCAATCAGTCAGAATTGAAGGATCCACTGGTTTGTCAAAAGAAGAAGTTGAAAGAATGAAAAAAGAAGCCGAAGTCCATGCTGTTGACGATAAAAAGAAACAGGAAATGATCGAGGCTAAAAACTTAGCCAATAGCTTAATTTATACCAGTGAAAAAACTATTAGAGAGCTGGGTGATAAGATTTCAGTTGAAACAAAAAAAGAAGTTGAGGATAAAGCTGAAGGTTTGAAAAAAGAAATGGCTGGCGACAATATTGAAGAAATCAAAGCCAAAACTCAGGATTTATCACAAAGCCTTCAAAAAATCGGCAGCCAAGCCTATAGTCAAGCTCAAGAACAAGAAAAGAAAAATCAAACAGAAACCCCTAAAGCAGAAGAGGCTGAGTATAACCCTAAAACAGAACCTAAGACCAAAGAAGGCGAAGCTAAAGAAAAAGAATAATTCTACTTAATGGCTAAGGACTATTACCAAATCCTCGGCGTTAATAAAGACGCCAATTCTGAAGAGATCAAAAAAGCTTATCATCAGCTGGCTCATAAACATCATCCTGATAAAGGTGGCGATGAGGCAAGATTTAAAGAAGTAAACGAAGCTTACCGAACTCTTTCAGATAAGAATAAGAGGGCTCAATATGACCAGTTTGGCCAGGTCTTTGAGAACACGGGCAATACAAACCAAGGTGGTTTTAATTGGCAAGGCTCAGGTCAAGACTTTGATTTTGATTTTGGTAATTTAGGAGATGTTTTTGAAGAGTTTTTTGGTTTTGGCAACCAATCTAGAAGAAAATCCTCAAGAACCGGAAAAAGCATTGAAGTTGCCATCCAAGTGTCTCTCGAAGAAATTTTAAGAAGCCAGGAAAAAGAAATCACTATAGAAAAGCTGGCTCGCTGCCAACACTGTCAGGGTTCTGGCGGCGAGCCCGACAGCCAAGTTAAAGAATGTTTTACTTGCCGTGGAGCTGGCCAGGTTCAACAACTTAAAAGAACAATCCTAGGTTCTTTTAGCAGCTATGTAACTTGTCCTGAATGCAAAGGTGACGGTAAAAAACCAGAAAAACCGTGCAATGTTTGTAAAGGCGAGGGGCGGATAAAAAACAAGGAGACTATTAAAATCTTTATTCCGGCTGGTGTTGACCAAAATCAGCTAATTAAGATTGAGGGCGCAGGCGAACAGGGCAAGAGGGGATCTAGGGCTGGAGATCTATATATTAGGGTTTTTCTTAAAGACCACTCTATTTTTGAAAGAAGGGGAGACGACCTCCTTATGAAGCTATTTTTGAACTTTTCCCAAATGGCGACAGGGGATAATGTTGAAATCACTGACTTAGCCGGTAAGAAGTTCATACTTAAAATACCAGCTGGCTCAGAACCAAAGAAAATGCTAAGATTATCAGGAAAAGGCATTCCTCATTTTCAAGGGTATGGCGAGGGAGATTTGTATATTGAATTGGAACTGAAAGTTCCCAAAAAACTGACTAGAAAGCAAAGAGAACTGTTAGAACAACTCAGACAAGAAAATCTATAACAGCTATATGCTATAGCCCCCATAACTCAATGGTAGAGTAGCTGCCTTTTAAGCAGTAAATCCAGGTCCGACTCCTGGTGGGGGCACTATGTATAAAACAGCTTCATCGCTGATTGAAAAATGTCAAAGATTAAGAGAACGAGGTTTTACATTAGGAGAAATTGTTAAAACGACTGAACTTCCGAAAACAACTATCTATGGTTATATCCGCAATATCCCATTATCGCTAAAAACAAAACAAAAAGTAACTCTGGCAACCACAAAACGCATTAATGAATTCAATATAAAATATCGGAAGGGAAAATGTATTCCAGGAAGAGTAGTCTTAAAACCGAAAAATTGGAACGACGACTTAATTTTTCTTGTAGCCCATTTTATGTTCGATGGAGAAATTAACACTCATAGCTGTATTTATAACAATCGCAACGAATCTTTGATCAATCGCGTCAAATTCTCAATGGAAAAAGTGTTTAATCTACGACCCATAACTTGGTTAAATAAGCATACCGGCGTTCACAGAATTTCTTATCATTATGTCGAGTTGGCTGATTATATAAAAAGACGGAGCCAAGAGCTTAAAACATATATCAAAACAGCCTCGTTGAAAGAAAAAGGAATATTCCTCAAGGCATTTTTTGATGATGAGGGCAGTGTCCACTTTGAGAAAAGATTAGTCCGAGGCTATCAACATAATTTAGATATTTTAAGGCTAGTCCGAAAATTATTACTAGACTTTAGTATTGAAAATAAAATTGATGAGAAATACAATGAAATTGTTATCGGCCGAAAAGAAAACATTGTAAAGTTTCGTGACGAAATCAATTTCTCAAAAAGAATTTACATCAACCCCGAACGCAAAAATAGCATCTGGAAGAAAAAGTTAGAAAAAAGAGAAATCCTGGAAAGAGTTATCAATTCTTATCAAAAGTAAGGAAGCGTAGTATTATTAACTTATCGGTTCAAATTATATTTTGAGGAAAGAAAATTTTTAATCATTTATTTTTATCACAAAAAGATATGAAAAAAATAAAGATTGTATTTTTTGAAATTGAG
>JAHIOR010000046.1 GCA_018895125.1 Patescibacteria group bacterium
TGGTGGGGGACGAAATACATTGGAATAATATTGTAATTTACTTTTTTAAATTTTACAAATACTTTTTATTTCTTTAAGCTTTTTAAAGCCCAAAGAAAGAACTAAGGCTAGATTTGTTAAAATCAAAAATGGAATCAAGAATCTAGCACTACCCTCAATTACCATTATAGAAAAATTATAGAGAGCATGCAAGAAAACTGCAATCAAAAATCCTGTCAATAATAGCTTTTTTCTCTTCTTAGGCTTGTAAACAGCTAGGGCGGCGAAAAAACCAAAAGTGCCAGAGGCTAAGGCGTGAAGAAAAACCGCTGAAACAAATCTAAAAAAGCTGATCATAATTGTTTTTTCTAAAGACAGAGAGATTGGACTGGGACCGACAATAGCTAAGATATTTTCAATAGCCGCGAATCCAAGAGCTGAAATAATCATATAAAGAGGCAAATCCATGGGTTCGTCAAAGTGGGGACTGCGCATGATTTTATCTCTGACCACTAAATATTTTAAAAGTTCTTCGATCAAAGCAACTCCGAAAAACATCATTAAAAATGTTTTAATAGTTGATGGTTGGATAAACTCAACCGCTTCGAAAATGCCAAACTGTATTAAAGCAGCGGGCAAAACTGCCAGCGCTCCGTAAATAAATATTTTAAATACCTGAAAATTATTCTCGGGATGCGAGTCTCTTCTTAAAAAGTAAAGCAGCCAGATAATACTTGGCGCTAAACCAAAGATGATTAAAAAAAGATAATTTGCCATAAATACAGAAACGTAGGAGGTCCGACCTCCCACGTTTTAGCAGAGGTCCGACCTCCGAGGCCAGTTTTCAATGCTCAAGCTTTTCTTTTTGTCCTTTACCGGAAGTTTTTGATAAATTTCTTCAGTCACAAAAGGCATAAAAGGGTGTAATAGTTTTAAAGAAGTTAAAAGAACATAAAGCAGAATTGGCTGAGCCTGTTCTTTTCTATTCTTGGTTGATTCAATATATTGGTCGCAGAATCTTTTCCAGAAAAATTGATAAAGCAATTCGGCAGCCTGGCCATAAGCATGTTTTTCAAACAGTTCATTAGTTTTTTTAATGGTTTTATCTAAATCGTTCAAGATGGCTCGATCATGCTTATTAATTGCCTTTGGTTTTTGGCCGCTTATTTTTAATTTACTATCCATTAAAACAAATCTGAAAGCATTCCAAATCTTGTTGGTGAAGTTTCTCATTGCCCTGATCTTATCTTCTCCGATCTTCAAATCAGCTCCAGGAGCATTTCCATAAACTAAAGAAATTCTTAAGGCGTCAGTGCCATATTTGGCAGTCATGTCCAAAGGATCAAAGCCAATACCAGCGGTCTTGCTGAATTTTCTACCCTGCTCGTCGCGCACGAGCCCGTGAAGATAAACTGTTTTAAAGGGGACTTTGCCAGTCATTTCCAAACACATCATTATTTCCCTAATGACCCAGAAAAAGAGAATGTCGTAACCTGTCTCACGGACATTAGTTGGATAGAAATATTTTAAATCATTGGTATTTTGGGGCCAGCCAAAAACAGAGATCGGCCACAAACTTGCAGAAAACCAGGTATCAAGAGTGTCGTCCACTCCTTTTAAGGGAATTTTATGTCCCCACCAAAGTTGTCTGGAAATACACCAGTCTCTAATATTTTTTAGCCAATGAAAATATACTTTCTCAAATCTTTTTGGAACAATTTTAATCTTTCCCGATTTGACGGCTTCAATAGCCTTTTTAGCCAAAGGCTTAGTTTTAACAAACCATTGTTTTGAAACCAGGGGTTCAATTATGTGGTTGCATCTTTGGCAGTGACCGACTTTATGGGTGATCGGTATAATTTTAACTAAATCGCCTTTTGCTTTTAATTCTTCAACCACAGCTTTTCTTGCTTCCGAGACCGACAAGCCGGCGAAACGGCCGGCCGCCTCAGTTAGCCGTCCTCTTTCATCAATGACTTTGATAATTTTCAAATTATGTCTTTGCCCAATTTCAAAATCAGTTTGGTCGTGTCCGGGAGTTACCTTGATCGCGCCCGTGCCAAAGTCCGGATCAACCGCTTTGTCGGCTACCACTTTCATTTTTCTGGGACCGGTTAAGGATTCGTAGATAAATTCTTTCCCAATCCAGTCTTGGTATCGTTTATCGTCAGGATGAACGGCTACGGCCGTATCGCCGAATTTTGTTTCCGGCCTGGTGGTGGCTAAAACAAAAGGTCCATATTTTATATAATACAATTCGTCTGTTTGTTCCTTATATTCGTTTTCAAGATCGGAAATAGCCGTTTGACAGCCCGGGCACCAATTAACAATATATTCTCCCTGGTAGATTAAGCCTTTTTTGTAAAGACTGTGAAAAGCGGCTTTAACAGCCTTAGATCTTGTTTTGTCCATAGTATAGGCTTCCCTGCTCCAGTCTAAGGAAAAGCCGAGTTTTTGCAGCTGGTTCTTGATGTTTTTTCTAGAGCTGGCAGCAAAGATTTTAGCTCTTTTTAGAAATTCTTGCCGGCCTACTTCTTTTTTATTCTTACCTTCTTTTCTGATTTGTTTTGAAACCAAATATTCAACAGCAATGGAGGCATGGTCAAAGCCAGGCAGCCATAATACAGACTTGCCGGCCATTCTTTGCTGTCTGGCCATAATGTCCTCAATAACATACATGGCATGGCCGGCATGAAGATTGCCGGTGACGTTAGGCGGTGGCAAAGTAATGACAAAAGGTTTTTTGTTTTTAATTACTTTCCCTTTGAAAAAACCACCCTTGTTCCAAAGGCTGGAAATTTTATCTTCTACCTTATTATGATCGTAGGTTTTCGGCAGAGTCATATTTTATTCTATCTAAAAAACCTTCGGATTTCAAGCTTGTCTTGCAACTGAATATTCTTCGTCGGTTTCCGACGTAGGGAAGAGGAAGTTTTGAGAAAAATAGTCCCGTAATAATATTGCTATAGCAGTCTTATTACGGAGATTTGGTTTTGCCGATTTGCCGAGAATTAAGGGTTGCTTTTTTTCAACTTTCATCGTAAGATTTAAGATAATTCGGGCCCTATCGTCTAGTGGTTAGGACACGGGCTTTTCAAGCCTGTAACCGGGGTTCGACTCCCCGTAGGGCCGCCACCTTTCGCTAAAGCTTCAGGTGGCCCGTGGCCGCTTTCGCTAAAGCTTCAGGTGGCCTGCGGCCGTCTACAACTGAAAACGTTATGTGTATAATGCTCTAGATTTAGTGAAAGGTGTCACCCGTAGTTTTATGCGAAGGGTGAAAGAAAAGCGTTAAGGAGGTATTAGTAATTATGCACTATGTTTATCTTTTAAAATTGAAAAACGGATATATTTATACTGGTTCAACTTCCGATGTGAAGCGCAGAATACTGGAGCATAAAGGTGGTAAATGCGAAGCGACGAAGAATTTAAGACCGTTAAAACTTATTTGGTATTGTGTTTTTCGAACTAGGCTTCAAGCTCGAAGATTCGAAAATTACCTAAAAATTGGCTCTGGTCAAGCCTTTCGCAATAAACATTTAGTTTAAAACGATGAAAATTACTATTTTCTTAGAGTCAAATCGTTTTAGCGAGGAGCAGCGCAATAAATTATCTTCTATTGGAGAGGTTGTTTATAGTAAAAATAAAGAAGAGCTTTCTTTGGACGAGCTTTTAGAAATGACTAAGGGTTCTGATATTATTGCTCCTGATCCGGATAACTTTGGCGGTTTTGAAAAAGCTAAACCACTTCTTACTAAAGTAATGGAATCTTTACCAAACTTAAAAGGGACTTGCCTTTCAACCACTTCTTTTGGTTGGGCTGATTTGGATTATTGCAAAAAAAGGAATTTACCAGTCAGTAATGTTCCTGGCTATTCCAGGGAGGCAGTGGCAGAACATGCCTTAGCCCTGCTCCTTTGTTTAGCTAAAAAGATTATTTTCTTAGATAGAAAATATTACAAAGGCGAATACA
>JAHIOR010000047.1 GCA_018895125.1 Patescibacteria group bacterium
CGCTTTCCCTACCGGAAACATTATAAATGTCTGTTAGAATTAGGCTGTTAATTTCAGCTTCAGCTAAAACTTTGACAAAATCCTTGAATAAGTAAAAAGTTCTCTGATATTGGTGAGGTTGGAAAACACAAGTGATTTTTTGCTTTGGGTGTTTTTGCCTGACAGCTTTTAAGGTAACTTCAATCTCGGTCGGATGATGGGCATAATCATTAATAAGATTGATTGTTTTTCCACTCACCTTGATATTTTTTTGTTCAAACCTTCTCCAAGCTCCTTGATACTGAGCCAGGGCTTTAAAAGAGATTTTATCTTTTATCTTCAGGGTTCTGGCTAGAGTCAGGGCGGCCAGGGCATCGGCAATAATGTGGTCCCCGGGGATTTTTAGGATTCTCCTCAAAATTCCAGCCTCTTTTTGCTTTAAAGAGTATCCTTTCTTTGGCGCTAGTTTTAAACTGTTCTTGTCATCCAGGTTAACAATTAAGTTTTCTTTGGTTGGTAATTTTTCAGCAAAAGCTTTAAAGGCCTTGACAATGTTATCCAGGGTCTTGAAATAGTCTAAGTGATCTTTGTCAATGCAGGTCAGAACAATGATCTTTGGCCGATAATTCAAGAAAGAGCTTTTGTATTCGTCAGCTTCAATAAGAAGTATTTTTCCAGCCTTCGGCGGATCCGCCGTAGGCGGAGATTTGCCCAGCCTGAAATTGCTGTCGCCAAATTCTTTCAGCTTAGTACCGATGATGACGGTCGGATCAAAACCAGCCTTAATTAAAATTAAAGAAATCATGGCGCAGGTGGTTCCCTTGCCATGAGTGCCGGCAACAGCAATGGTGAAATATTCTTTAGTCAGCTCGCCAAGCGCTTCGGGATATGATTGGCATTTAATCCCCCATTTTCTCGCTGTCTTCAGCTCTGAATTATCCGGCGTCACTGCCGGGCTATAAATAACCAGTTCCGGCAGTTGTGCTAGGCTTAGCCTAGCACAAAGTAAATTAGCGCTTTTGTGAGGGCCGATAAAGATTTTTGCCCCAATTTTAGTTAATCCTTTGGTGATTTCAGACTCGGTTAGATCGGAACCTGAAACCCAGTGGCCTCGTGCCTGTGAAAGATAATATCTGGCCAAAGCTGAAATCCCGATGCCGCCAATGCCAATAAAATGCACCTTCATTTTATGGGAAGCTTGATAAAGAAGGTCGAACCCTTGTTCGGGCCGCCTGATTCAAACCAAATTTTACCCTGATGAATTTCAACAAACTTCTTAGTTACATAAAGTCCCAACCCTATTCCCTCAGTCCACAAAAGAGAGCCTTGTTTGCCCCTGGAAAAGCTTTTGATTTGGTTTAAATCTTCTTCCTCCAGGCCAACTCCGGTGTCTTTGACTTTAATGATTATGCTATTGGAGCCTTTCTCCAGACCGATAACAACGCCGCCGTTTTTGGTGTAATGAATGGCATTATCAACCAAGTTCAGGATAGCCTGGCTGATTTTTTCCTCGTCAATGGTTATTTCCGGAATTGTTTCTTTCGGTTTTTCAAATCTTAAATAGAGGTTTTTTTCCTTAGCTTTTATCTTCATTGTTCCGACAACGCTGACAATAATTTTTTCAACCGAGGTTTTTTTAAAATCAAGCTTGATCCGGTTGCCCTCAATTCTGGAAATATTAAGGAGATGGTTAACCATGGCAATCAGCCTTTCGTTTGCCTGGTAAACGTTTTTTAAAGGAGCCTTAGTTTTTTCTTCAATAGGACCGTAAGTGTTTTCCAGCAAAAGCGAAATATAGCCCTTAATGGCCGACAAAGGAGTTCTTAATTGATGGGAGGCAATGGAGATGAATTCAGACTTTGATTCATCAAGCCGTTTTAATTCTTCATATGCTGACTCAAGCTTTTTCCGATAACCGATTTCATTAATTACGCTTTTAATTAAGAAATATCCAAAGAGTAAGAATAATAAAAAGGCAAACAAGCTAATAACTTTCAGATAAGATGAAGAAAGAACTACCTCAGCGAGAAGAATGATTCCCATGATTCCGACAAAAAACTCAGTTGCCAAAACTTTTATATCGAAAAGATAATATTTCGAAATTGCATAAGCCGTAACTCCGCTAAAGAGTATCGTTGCCAGCGGTCCGAAATAAGCGGTTTGCTGGATCCCTAAAAGTGGTAAAAGAATATTACTTAAAAAACCAAGAAAAAGAGCAGAAGAAACTCCTCCTACAAAATAAATCAATTGATATTTTTCTAACTTATCCTTAATTGCCTTAAGTTTTTTTGAAATCAAATAAATTCCTCCTCCAGCAAAAACAATATAATGAAGAATATAGAGAGGATAAAGTATTCCGTAAATAGTTTCTCTTTCGACCGGCCCGATAATAATTTCCGTTTTATCTACCAGGGGGGTAAATAGAGTCAAAGCGAAAAAAACCATAATCCACAAAGATACGGCCCAAAGAAACTTTTTAGATATTTTAAGAGATTCACTCGGAAAGATTAGAGAAAATTTCAAGAGATAAAAAAGCATAATTAAAACAATCGCGAAATTGAATCTTCCTATCCAGAGAATTGTTGTTGGAGACTCAGTAATATAAAAGAGCAATAAGGATACTTGCCATCCGATTACTGATAAGATAAGGGTAAAAAAAGTAGAATTTATCTTTTCTTTGGTGTTTCTGAGCAAAACAAAAAACCCGAGCAAAAGATTAGCAGCAATTGAAATTATATAAAAAGCTAGAGTTAACTCGGACATTAATTAAGTCTTAAAACATTTTTCTTTTAAAGAAATCCACTCTTTCAGACTTAAATTAGGCAAGTTTTCAGCATAGGCGTTTTTGGCCAGGTGAAAATATGGCATAGCTACCAGGGCACAGCCAATATCCCCTGCTTTTATTTCTTCAGCGACTAAATCAATAAAGATCTCTTTGAATTTTATATTCTGGTTTTTAGAAACCTCCAAAACGCTGTGTAAAGAATTTAAGCTTATCTTTTGTCTGGCTGAGGTACTAATGCCTTCCATGCTTAGAATTTGACCCACGTCTTCCATTAAAAGACAGGCATATTTACTGCGGTCTTCGGGAATGCCGATGGCTAGAGTAGTGTAAAGCGCGGTTGGGCCAGAAGCAAATTGAAATCTGCCGGCGCAAGGCACGTGAGAACCGGGCAGCAAGGGGAAATGTTTTTCATCTCTTGTTCCAAAGAGAGCTAGCGATGCTTTCCTTAGGTTTTCACCGTTTTTAATAATTATGCCATCAAAATCTTTACCTAAAGATTTTGGTGAAAGATATTGGGGAAGTTCAATTTCATCATTTCTGGCTAAATCATAACCCCAAATCAGACCATGAGGGCCGATAAAAGAAGAAACAATTATCATATTGATCTGGCCAATGAAAGTTCCGTTGACCTCAGCGCGGTCATAAGCAATGATTGAATCCAGCACTTTTGAGCCAATATGGCTAAAAGTTTCCTTGGCGGTACCAATACTCAAAACCGGAGCGGTAATATAACCGTTTTGATGGGGATAGCCGATGCAGTGATTATCGTACGGACTGAGAGAAGAGTCGAGTATTTTTTCCTTCAAAAATAGCGGTTCCATGTTCTGTTATTTTACAACACTTGTTATTAAAATGCAAAGACTCCACCTTGTTTGGCGGAGTCTCTGGTTTTACTTTCTCCTCCTTCTTCGGCTAACGGCCATCAAGATTCTGGCAATCTGACGGCTGTTCATATTTTGGCAGATCTTCAGAAGTGGCCTGAAGTCTCGGTTAAGGATGAAGACAATGTCTTTTTCCTCAACCTTTGTCCAGAAGACTGGCTCAAATCCCATATACAGACCAAGTTTATATATAGGAGAGGCTGGTGTGGTCCAGAATAGGCAGGAAAAAACCTGATTTTCCAGCCAGGCCCATTCCAGCCAAGGCTGGAGAAGACCACGTACTGGTTCAATGCCACTCCGGAACCTGGCCACAATGGCGAACTCATCTGCGTAGACGAGTTTGGTTATGCGGAAACGCAAGAGCTTGTCGATCAAGCCGTCAAGTTCAGCTGGCTTTTTCTGAAGCGCTTTGGCGATCCGCGGGCCAAGATTTGTCGGGGCTAATATTTCGCCCCAAGCAAAGCCAGCAATCGGCATTTCCTTATCTCCAAGCATTGTAACCAAGAAAGAGCTTTGGCGATCCACTTCCCTTTCAAGTTTTTCCTGGATAGCTTCTCTGGACCAAATTTCAGCCCAGTATGAAGCCTCTTTAAAAACCGTTTGGTAGGCCCTAATTAAAGATTCAAGAGCCAGGCCTACAGAGGGTTGATGAGTAAGTTCAAATCGGTTAGGCACTTTGATCGGCGCCATCTCTGGTTTAAAAATTCTCATCTTTTTAGTTGCTATTTCAAACAACCACCTGACAACTCGGTATTTCATTTGGACCTCCTTCCGTAGATTTCGCAGATTGGCAAGATACTATTTCTATGTTTTTATAGCATGAAATCTTAAAAAAGAAAAGACCCGACATATCTTTATGAGGTCGGGTCTTTCTTTTCGCGGGATTATAGTATTAACGGCGGCAGGTTCTTTAACTGGTAAATCATCCAGAAAAAGTAGCCAAGAGAGACTAGTGCTGCAATGATTCCCGCAATCAGGCTCACAAACAGAGCTTTTTTCATAACGATCCTCCTTTTGAACAGGTCTAATCTTATTAACCCAGAGATTAATCTAAATGTCAATACTATTAATAATTTTCAAAAAACTGAGAAATTATAAGATTTTAAGTAAAAGAAAGGCCAATACTTGCTAAGACAGTATATTCAGGACCTTCTTTCTTTAATTCGCTAGCCATCACTTCAATTGACGAGACTAGAATCTTTAAGTTAATGTCTTTGTCTATTATTGGAATCTCTTCTATTTCCATTTGCTTAAGCTGCCACTCTTTTATTCTGGCCAAAGTAACGTGGGGAGAAAAAGCATGGTTTTCTTCATTCATCTCTGCCGGCACTTTTTCGTACAAAGAATTTTCCAGATCATTTTTAAGAGATGTTAACTCTTTTGATGGCAAGCCATTGGCCCAAACCATTCTTGGCGGCATTTTCTTAGGCGGGCCAAAAGAAATATTATTCAATTCTAAAGTAAACGGAGAATGTTTTTTGCCGATTTCTTCAACCGTTTGGCAAGTAGCTAAAACTTCTTCGTCTTTTAAATTTCCTAAGAAAAAAAGCGTTAGGTGAAGATTATCCCTTCTGGTCCATTTGCAAGGTAAATCTAAATATTCATCCTTGGTCCGGTATAGTTTTTCCCTAATATTTTTAGGGAAGTTTATGGCAATGAAAATTCTGTTTCCCATAGTTGGATTATAGCAAACTAAGGCTTGATATACCAAAACCCTGTTTTGTTATAAGCGAGCTTTCAAACTATGTTTATAGCAAAGACTGGGATATAATTAAACAAATGAATAAAGAATCAAAACCAAAACAGTTTAGTGTGTTTTTAGAAAGGAAAATAAATGCCCGAAGGATAGAACCGAAACTAGAAAAGACCAAGCTTTCTTTTAAAGAGATTGTTATTACTATTGGCGTGGTTTTGGGCGCTATTTTAGGAACATTGATCATGGCAGCTTTTTTGATTAGTATTGTTACTGGGATCATTTATGGACTAAAAACACTTATTCGCATTCTGCAATCATAGAGTGCTTAAAAGAATTAAACTAATGGGTTTTAAAAAACATTATTAATCTATGAAAAAGCCAAAAACAAGTAAAAAAGAAAAAACGCTTAAAAAGAAAAAAGAAGAAACAGATATCCAAAAGGTTGTTAACTATTATTTTTACAGTAAGGGTTTGTCTTTAGATAAAATCAAGAAAGATGCTAAAAAGAAAAAAATCATTTATTCAAGATTCACCAGGCCAGCCAAACAACTTTTAGTTCTGGCGGGCTCTTCTAAAAAAGCCATGGCAGCCATTGATAAGGTGGCTAAATGGGCCAATTCAAGAAAGCTTGACTATGCTATTGAAACCGTTTTCAAGAAATGGCTGGAATTAGACAGATTAAAGCCTAAAGAAATAGTTAAAAAGCCATATTTTCAGGGAGATCCTTTAATTTGGTCAGAATCAAAAAGAAAGTGGTATGTGGTCAGCCGCGGCGGCGACTGGCTGGAATTTGTTGGCAAGGAAGAAGAAGTCGAGTGGCGTATCATTAAATAATTAGTATCTAGTATCTTGTAGCTAGTATCTAGTATGTTATTTCGTAATACTAAATACAAAATACTAAATACAAAAGACAAAGTGAAGATTGTATTCTTCGGTACCCCAGAATTTTCAGCTACAATTCTTGAGGCGTTAATTGCTAACAATTATGCCCCGGTTTTGGTAGTGACGGCTGGCGACAAACCAGTAGGTAGAAATAAAACTATTACTCCTCCGCCCGTTAAAGCTTTAGCCTTAAAGCGTCAAATAAAAGTTTTGCAGCCTCAAG
>JAHIOR010000048.1 GCA_018895125.1 Patescibacteria group bacterium
AAAATCAAAACTTCTTCATTGCTAAGGGAAAACTTTTCCTGCTCTTTTTTTGAAACTCCAACTTCTTTTAAGCCGCCCCTGCTGGTGTCGTAAACATATTTTTTGGTTTTTCTGCCCATATTTCTAACAATGATTGACTTAAAGCCCTGTTTTAAAGTAGGTTTAAACACTAAAAATTCATCCGGTGTCACTAATCCCTTAACAATCATTTCGCCAACGCCAAAAATGCTGTTTATCAGGACAATGTTAGGAAAGCCGGTTTCTGTGTCTATGGTAAACATAATACCTGAAGAAGCCAGATCTGACCTGACCATTTTTTGCACGCCCACTGAAAGGGCAAATTTTAAATCCGGAATCTGTTTTTCCTGGCGGTAAGCAATAACCCTGTCTCCAAAAGCAGACGCCAGGCATTTTTTAATTCCTTCTAAAAGTTGTTTTTCCCCGCTAATATTTAAAAAGGTTTCAAATTGGCCGGCAAAAGAAGTATCAGGCTGATCTTCGCAAACCCCGGACGACCTGATTGCGACATCGCAATTCTGTCCGTACTTTTGACAAAATACTTTATAGGTTTCTAAAATCTCTTTTTCCAGGTCTTTGGGAAAGCCGATTTTATTAAAAAGTTGTCTAGCTTTCTTTCCTGTTTTCTGGAGACTTCTCAGGTTTTCGGGATCGAATTTGGAAAAGATTTCTTCTAGTTTCTTATCAAAGCCATTTTCTTTCAATAAATACCAATAGGCTTTGGTGGTTAAGGCAAAACCGTCTGGAACATTGATTCTTTCTCTAGTCAGTTCAGAAAACATTTCTCCCAAAGAAGCGTTTTTGCCGCCAACCAAAGCAACATCATTTTTTGAAATTTCGCTGAACCAAAGAATATATTTTTGATCTTTATCCATTGATTTTATTTTTAAATTCGCTAGAATCGAACTTGTTCATTTCGTTAGAAACAAGCTTGCTTATCTTTTCTACGATTTCCGGGTTGGCTAAGGTGGAAAGATCTCCAAGCTCTTCTCCTGTAAACAGCTTTTTTAAAATCCTTCTCATAATCTTGCCCGATCTGGTCTTGGGCAGGTCTTCGACAATATAGACTTGTTTGGGAATGGCAATCGGTCCGATTTCTTTTTTGAGCTGACTGATGGCTGCCTGTTTCAACTCGTCCTCGGTTGAAGCAGCCTTTTTTTCTATGACGACAAAAACCACGATTGCTTCCCCTTTGATAGGGTCAGGAATGCCAATGACAGCGCATTCGCTTATCAGTTCATGGCCATTGACCGCGCTTTCCATTTCGCCGGTAGATAATCTGTGCCCCGCAATTTTTAAAACATCATCAACCCTTCCCAAAACCCTGATCAAACCGTCTTTATCTTTAAGAGCAGCGTCAGAAGTAAAGTAAATATTCTGGCCGTAATCTTGCCAATAAGTCTGGCGGTATTTATCGTCATTATTATAAACTCCTCTGAGCATGCCAGGAGCAAAAGGCGGTAAAATCACTAGATTGCCATGCTCGTCAACAGAACAAGACTCACCCTTATCATTTAAAATATCAACTTTAATGCCTGGAAAAGCTAGGCCAGTAAAAGTAGGTTTAAAAGGTCCGACTCCAGATAATGAGCTAATGAGAATGCCGCCTGTTTCTGTTTGCCACCAGGTATCAACAATTTCGCATTTACCGCCGCCAACATTATCTGAAAACCATTGCCAAGCTGCTTCGTCTATTGGTTCGCCAACCGAGCCCAAAAGCCGCAAACTGGAAAGATCTTCTTCTTTTAACTCTTCTTCACCATATTTTTGAAACATTCTAACTGCGGTTGGGGCAGTATAGAAAACAGTTACTTTGTGTTTTTCAATAGTTTTAGCCCAGCGGTCATTGGTTGGCCAGTCTGGAGCGCCCTCAAAAAATAAGGTAGTAATATTATTAAGCAGAGCAGAATAAACAGCATAGGTGTGGCCGGTAACCCAGCCAATGTCAGCCGTGCACCAAAAAATATCATCAGCCTTGAGGTTGAAAATCAGTTTTCCCGTTGCCTTGGCCTGGACCGTATAGCCGCCGCAAGTGTGCAAGATTCCTTTTGGTTTGCCCGTAGAACCAGAAGTATAGAGGATAAATAATGGATCTTCGCTATCCATAATTTCAGCCGGGCAATCATCATTTTCTTTTTCTATTATTTCATGCCACCAAAGATCTATATTTTCCCAGACAATATCATTGCCAGCCCTTTTAACAACAATTACCTTTTCAATTTTAGTGTCTATAATCCCCTGGTCAGCAGCGCTTTTAAGATCAATAACTTGACCTCTTCGATAATAACCGTCAGCAGTGATCAAAACCTTAGCTTCAGTATCTTCAAGTCTGGCTTTTAAGGCATGTGAGGAAAAGGCTGAAAAGACAACGCTGTGAACCGCACCAATCCGAGCGCAAGCAAGCATGGCCACAACGCTTTCCGGGATCATTGGCATATAAATAACAACTCTGTCCCCTTTTTTAACCCCTAATTTCTTTAAAGCATTGCCAAAAGAACAGACTTGTGCGAAGAGCTGGCCATAGGTTATTAGTTTTGGTTCTTCCTCAATTGATTCTGGTTCCCAAATCAAGGCCACTTTATCTTTATTTTCAGGCAGATGTTGATCTAAGCAGCTTTGAGTAATATTTAGTTTTCCATCAACAAACCACTGAAAGTATGGAGGTTCATGATTAAAAGCCTTAGTCCATTTTTTGTTCCAGAAAATATCTTCGGCTAATTCTTCCCAGAATTTTATAGGGTCTTTGCTGGCCT
>JAHIOR010000090.1 GCA_018895125.1 Patescibacteria group bacterium
AAGAAAGGACAAGAAATCCAAACAGTAAATTGGCTAAAGCTATGGAAATAATATTCAAGAGCTTTAAACAAAACAAAGCCTAACAAGTCGCTGGAGAATCGACGGGAAAACGCTGGCGCGTTTCCCGCGTCTCAGCTCCAGCGTTGGGCGTGAGAGATAACGTTATGGAAAAAGCCAAACTTGTTGATGATCTTCTCGTTAACATGGAATATCAAGCGGAGCAGTCGCCGCGGTCTTGCTTTGTCGTCTTCTCATCGCGCGAGGCGCACGTCGAGATTGTCATAGACTGCATCGAGAACGTCTTCCAGGAATCTGGACAATTTCAGGTCGTCCGCTTGGATCAGCACTTGAAGTCTGGCGACAGTCAATACGCAGAACTGACGGAACTGCTTGCCTCATGCTGCTTTGCCGTTGTCATACTTGACGGTTTCCGACCTAACGTGCTCTTCGAGTATGGGATTCTGAGAGGGTTACACAAGCCTTGCATCGTGCTGCTTGAAGACGAAGCAACGGTGGATGTCCCAGGCTTCTTTCCCGTTGCCACTGAAGACCTTCCACCCAAACCGCAAGTTGACATGGACCGGCACTTCTCCGACGTAAAGGACCGGTTCTATCTCCGATACAACAGAAACAAACCCAAACAGATCAGATCGCTCCTTCAGTCTGAGCATCGGAAGCTTACCGGCCAGATCGAAAACGAATTCCTGCACAGCATGTTCCCACACAAGGAGATCATAGAGAGTGAACTGAAAGCCCACCTAAATATGGTTGTCGAGGTATTTACAAAAAACGACCATGACCTGCAGGGCGACGAGATGCCAGCTATTGACTTGGCTCATTCGCACGTGTCTCGTCTTGCGAAAGAACACCACGTTGCATTGCCGCCGCGGTATTTCTCAACACTTGCCCGTACATACGCCAAACTCAACGCTACTGAAAAGGCTGTGACTCTGATCGACGGCGCGCTTTTGGGAACATCGGACGATGCCACTCTCCTTTCCGACAAGGCTTACATCCTTCGTCGCAGTGGTGACTTCGCAGCCGCACTGAGTGCATTGGAGGCGGCGATCAAGATCCGACCGAAGGCCGAGTTTCTTTGGCACAACAAAGGCCTCACTCTGGAGAAGCTTGGCGAAGCAGAGAAGGCGATACACTCCTACAAGAAGGCTATCGCCTTAGATTCAAGCTGTGCAATGTTGCACTTCCACTATGGGGTTGCCCTTTACGAAAGGGATGACTTCCACGCGGCGGCCGATGAACTCAATGAAGCACTCAAGCTTCGCCCCGAAGATGACGTGTTCCTCGTGTGGAAAGCACGGGCCTTTCACTGCTTGGGCAAGACAGATGACGCACGGAAGATAATCGAAACGGTCCTGGCATCCGATTCGACAAATGCGGATGCATGGTTTGTCCTTGGCCGTATCGAGAAGGACAATGCAGCCGCACTGCAACATTTTCGCAAAGCCGTGGAACTCGACCCAGAGCACGGGGGTGCGCTTTGCAGCTCGGCAGCATGCTTGTCAAATCTCGGGCAGTTTCAGGAAGCCTTGGATATCTTCGCTGAGATGCACAAGACGTGTCCTCGCCACGAGCTCTGCCCAACTTTGATCTCGAACATTTGCACGACCCTTGGGGAATTGGACCGACCAGAAGACGGTGTTGCGGCCGCAGACAAGATACTTGAGCGACATCCAGAGAATCCCGGCGCTCTTCAGGCAAAGGCATGCAGCCTTGCGCGACTAGGTGAGCACGACTCTGCCCAAGAGATCTTCGCGAAGTTGGTGGATGCGAATCCGCTAGACTCGGAGCTCCTCTACAATCAGGCTTGTGCATATGCCCTTGCCAGAAGATACACTGAGGCAGTCAAGGCACTTCAGGCAGCCATAGAACTCGATCCCAGATGGCAGCAAAGCGCAATGCACGACTCAGACTTCTCCTCACTGCGCCGAACGAAGGCATACCGCACAGCGTTCTCATCGGGGCGCAGCGCACGTAACCACCGAACCGCTGCAAAGAAGAAAGCATCGAGAGAAGGAAAGACTCGCCCAACAAGAGCATCCAGAACTACAAAATGATCCGCGCAGACGCGGACCATTTTGAGTCTGATGCTGATCGTTATGTTTCTAAATTAATCGATAGGAGGATAAATGTTTTGGGGTAAGAAAAAATTAAAGAAAAGTTATGCTGAAGGGTTGACTGCGATCCAAATGAGTCTTTATGAAGTAATTGTGTCCATTCTCCAAGACGAATTAAGCAATGATTACTCAGATTTTGAATTGAAAGAAGCTGCAGCAATTACTGTTAATAAATTGGGGCTGAGACCTGAAGACAGACCCGATCCAGCATCATCGAGCAATAAATTAGCAAACTCATTATCTAACATTAAAGAATTAACAATGATTAAGGAAGCCTCAGCATTGATCTTCTTGTTTGATTATTTTATTAGTGATAAAATTGATATAGCAAGATATGAAAAAGCAAAAAAACTCGGTGGACCTGATTTTGAGAATATTATGACTTTATTAGATATTGATAACACGTCTGCCCACAAAATTCGATCTATCGCCGTTTCAATGTCAAACAAACTACATGAAATTGCATCCTTTGATATTCGTAAAAATCTATAGATAAAAAAATAAATAAAACATAACAACAGAGTGCAGTGAATGCGAAATAGCGGTGATCTTTTTAAGTTTTATTTGTTTGCATTAACTCTAACTAAGTAACGGGGTTGAATTTAGGCGTTTCTTTTTTCATTTGTTTGGGGAATCTATGGGATTCCTCAGTTTATAAGTTTATATCGTCAAGAAATGAATATGGATTTTCTTTTGCAATTTTCTTCCTGTCTTTACACAAACTCCGAAACAAACAGGTGGGCTGAACATATCCTGATACCTTCCTTTGTGATCAGATCAATATCATCCTCAAGTGATAT
>JAHIOR010000049.1 GCA_018895125.1 Patescibacteria group bacterium
AATCTTAACTATTCCTGAAGGCTGGAATATTAGGGATATTGATTATTATTTAAAAACCAGGGGTTTTGCCCAAGATAACGAATTTCTTCAAGCAAGTAATGGGGATTATTCTGCTGAATTTTCCTTTTTAAAAGACAATCCTAAAAATCTTAACCTTGAAGGCTTTCTTTTTCCCGACACTTATCATTTAAGAGCAGGAGACGATTCAGAAACTTTGGTAAGGAAAATGCTTGATAACTTTGATAAAAAACTGGCCCCGGAGCTTAAATTAGAAATTGACAACCAGGGAAAAACTGTCTTTGAAATTATTAATATGGCCTCTCTATTAGAAGAAGAGGTTTTGAGTGCCGCAGATAAAAGAATTGTCGCCGGGATCTTGTGGAAAAGAATAGAACTTAATATGTTTCTTAATGTCGATGCCTCTTTAGTTTATGGTCTGGGCAGAAAAATATCAGGGTCAGATACAAAAACAGATTTTCCTTATAATACTTATAAATATAAGGGGTTACCGCCGGGGCCGATCTCGAATCCAGGATTAGACAGCATTCTGGCTGCTATTTACCCGGAAAAAAGTCCGTATTTATATTATTTATCGACTTCAGATGGCAAAACCATCTTCGGTAAAACTCTTGAGGAACACAATCGCGCTGTAGTTAAATATTTAAAATAGTTAACTTGCAAGCTAACATGCCAATTGAAAAGAAAATTGCCTTAGTAATTGCTTTTCGAGATTTTAATGATGAAGAATATTTAATTCCAAAACAAGCCTTTGAAACAGTCGGATTTAAAACAATTACCGTCAGTAATAATCTCGGCCAGGCCATTGGCGCTTATGGAAATGAAACAGAAGTAAGTCTTTTGTTAAAAGATTTGAAGGTCAAAGATTTTGATGCTATTGTGTTTATCGGCGGCTCAGGATCAGCCAGATACCTTGATGATCCAAACGCTCATCGTCTTGCCCTAGAAGCAATATTAAATAAAAAAATTCTTGGCGCCATCTGTATTGCCCCAGCCATTCTAGCTAAAGCCGGCGTCCTTAAAAACAGAAAAGCCACAGTCTGGTCTTCGAATATGGACAAGAGTTTTATCGAGATTCTCAGGAAAGAAAAAGCAAATTATATGGCAGAGCCGGTGGTAACAGACGGCAAGATAATCACTGCTTCTGGGCCAGCAACAGCCAAGGCCTTTGCCACGACAGTCATTGAAAAGCTAAAATAATCTTTCTAAAGGTTTAAGGGGAATAAGCCCCTGTTTTTAGTATTTACAAATGTATAATATTATGTTTTAATCCTTTTACCGAGCCCAGATTCAAGGAAGGAGAATTGTAATGAAGATCAAAAAAGCTCTTTTTACTCTGATTGTAATCACTCTGTTGACGTCCTGCGCCGTCCAACAGGAAACACAATCATTCTCGTTTGGGAAAACGCCTGTTCCAGACGGCAATGACATCTATATTATTGTCGTCCCGGACCAAGTCTTTTCCATAATACAGGAAGAAACCGAGATAAAAAGGGAAGAGGCGATCGCTCTCTCTTTTGTCGTCTCGGGAATTGCCGTGGCCGAAGACTTTTTCCCGGTCGCCGGAGGAGTCGCTAACGACGCAATCGTCATAACTCTGGCAGTTGGCCTAACTGCCTGCGTTCTGAACGATTCGTGCTGGAATGTTGTTGTTAAAGGGGCAGATGATTTATTCCTGCAACTCAAGCAGGCCATCGCCCCCAACAACCCAGTCATCGTTCTTTCTACTTCGGCAATGGTTTTTGAGCCAACCGACAAGTCAGAAGGATTTAAGAACGGAGTTTATCTCACCGTGGCCTGGATCACCCAAGACTTTGGCGGTTGCATGCTTCTCGGAAGCATTCGCAGGGGAGAAGAACTCAAGGTTTTTAAAACCCACTTAGATGAACGCCCCTGCAGCCCAGAACTTATTGTGGGCTGGCTGGCGATGTTGGAACAACAGATAAAGCAATTTGGCGATGACGCCTGGGACATTGCCCGGGCCATCGGGGCATCGCTCAAATAAATTAAATAATCTCAAAAAAGCTCGGTAAAAAGGAGGCGATCAATATCGTATATCGTCTCCTTTGCTTTTTAGGCCTTGACAAAAAAATATGCCCTGATAATATGAGAATATAATTTGCTGCAGACAGCAGGTCCCGAACCAAAATTTTGGTGAGGGATAAATCCTGCCGAGGCAAACCCAATAACCAGGGCCTGTCTGCGGTTAACCCGCAGTTTTTTAATCCAAAAACATGCCGAAAACAAAAGAACAAAAAACAAAAGTAATTCAAGATTTAAGCGAAAGCCTAGCTAAGGCAAAATCAATTGTCTTTATTGATATTCAGGGCTTAAAAGTCAGAGAAATTGTTAGTTTAAGAAAAAAAGCTAAACAAGCTATGGGCAATCTTAAAGTTGCTAAAAAAAGCTTGATTGACCTGGCCATAAAAAGCAAAAAGGGGATTGCCGACAAGGTTAGCGCCAAAACCATGTCTGGGGAAATAGCTGTTTTATTCGGTTTTGATGATCCGATCAAGCCCTTAAAATCTTTTTATGAGTTTGCTAAGGCAAACGAGAATTTAAAGTTTATCAGCGCCATTCTTGATGATAACCTTCTTAATAAAGAAGAGGTGATGGCTATAGCTCAGTTGCCCTCAAAACAAGAATTGCTGGGCCAATTGCTTTCCACTTTTAATGGCCCAATTTCAGGATTTATTAATGTCCTTCGAGGAAATATTAAAGGTCTAATAACTGTTTTGGCAAAAGCCAAAACATAAATTTCTAATTACTAATTTCTAACAAAAATATGACAGAAAAAACAAAAAAAGACGAGGTTATAGAAATACCCACCAAATTTAAAGACCTGGTAGAAAAAATCGAAAGCCTTTCGGTTCTGGATTTGGCAGAACTGGTAAAAGTTTTGGAAAAGAAATTTGGCGTTTCCGCTCAAACCCAAGTTGTGGCTACTACAGCAGGTGCTGCTGTTGCTGGCGCTGAACCAGTTGAAGAGAAAAGCGTTTTCAATATTGAATTGAAAACAGTCGGCGACAAAAAGATCGAGGTCATTAAAGTTGTCAGAGACGTGACTGAAAAAGGCTTAAAAGAAGCCAAGGATTTGGTTGATGCCGCTATCTCAGCTCCACAGATGGTTAAAGAAAACGTCAAAAAAGAAGAGGCTAAGGAAATCCAAAAGAAATTTGAAGCAGCTGGAGCCAAGGTTGAATTGAAGTAGGACTATTAACTACTGGAAAACGCTCTTTCTAAAAGGGCGTTTTTTAGTTAAAAACTAACCTCATAAACTTCCGAACCGCTGAGGACATATATGGATTTTCCATCTGAAGAGAAAACTGCATCTTTGAGATTGATAAATTTATCGCTTCGGAATTGTTTGATTAAAAGTCCTTGGTTATCAATCAATATAATCCTTTTTTCAACGGGCTCTAAAACCGCAAAGCCGGGAAATGATGGGGAATAAACTAATTTCATTAAGTTATTAACAAAAGGGAAAAAAGACAATTCAATTGACTTGTCAAAAGATCCGTCTAAATAACGCCAAATAGTATTGTCCTTAGCTAAGATGTAAACCAAACCAGTTACCTTAATTGATTCAGCTCCTAAGGGCTTGCTTTCTTTTGTCTTGATCCAGTAACTAGGACTGTCAGCATTTTCCAAAAAAGGCTGTTTATATTTTACCACTCGGCCGCTGTCTTTTTCTAGAAAATAAAGATTATCTTTAAAAGATGCCATTGAAATAAAAGCGTTTTGACCTAAAAGTTCTAAAGTAACGGTTTCTATAATTTGACTACCGTCGAAAATAGAAATTTGGTCGGGCTTAGTAAAAAAAGCTAGATCATTACCAAGAGAAGCAACTAAACTAAAGCTTTTATCAATATCAATCTTTTCTAGATCCTGACCAGATAGTTTTATTATCCCTTTCTGAAATGGGCTGAAGAAATATAAAAAGTCATTAAAAAGCACTAGTCTTTGTGGAGAAAAACCCGTATCACTAAAATTCAATATTAATTTTGGCTCAGCGATATCTTCAACTTTATTTAACTCATTTAAATTTTTCTCAATCAGATCTTTTAGAGTATTAGCTTGTTCTTGAACGGGACTGTTATTTTTTATCAAAATCAAAACATCTTTAAAAGCTTCTTTAAAGAGGGAATCTGCTTGGCTGTTTTGATTTAAAGATGAATAGCCTTGGGCTTGAAGTATTTTTTCTTGAACAGAAATTAATTGATTGCGGAAATTAGCCAGCTTAATTTCTGCCTCTCTCTTCGAAAAGAAAAATCCGATCATTATCAGTAAAAGCAGAAAAAAGATTAGTAATAAGTTCTTTTTTGTTTTTTTATCTTTAAAGTCAAAATAGTTTTTAATCCTTAAGGCTAATTCCTTAAAACCAGAAAAATCCATAACTTTTTTGGGCTTTGCTTTTTTAGAAAGAGAAATTTTTGGCATCTTGAAATTCAATTTTGGCCAAGACTTTTTCTTACCCCAAAATATCTTCTTAATCCAATTAAGTCCATTAGAAAAAACTCTAACTAGAGGGGCAATAATTTCTTTCAAAGAAATGGGGGAAATTGCCCTGCTAACGGTTAAAACGCTTTTGGGTAGATTCTCTTTGCTTAAAAAGAGAAGGAAACAAATTCCAGAGGCTTCGACAAAATCCTTTTCTCTGGATCGGAAAAACTCCTTTAAACCCTTTTGATCTTGAATTAAAGAAAGCTTTTCTAATAAGCCGTTCTTGGAAAAAATCTCAAAAACTTGATTAGTTAAAATAAGAACTTTGTCATTTTCTAAGAATCTGCCGTTAACAATATTAGTAAAGATCTTCAATGGATAGGGCTCAAATTCCTCAATCTCAAAATTTCTGCCGATATCAGTAATTTGACCCGGTCTTAACAACAACATTTTTATATTGCCGTCTTTGCTGAAATTCAAATCAAAATTATGCAAACTAATGACGGTTAATGACAAATTACCCAGCCAACTAACATTACCGGTTTTAGTCCGGTCGGAAAGAAAATCATTAGCCTTTTTAAGAGCTTTTTTAATTCCTTGCTCTGGAGAAGAAGCGGCATAATATTCTCTTTTTAATAACAGGGCTAGATTACTAATCAGCCTTGAATTTTGGGGAATAGCATTCTTAAGCTCACCGACAATATAAAGACTGCCAAGCTTCTTTTCCTTATAACTGCTTGGCTCATAGCAAAAACTGTCGAAAATAAGATCTTCTTGGTGGTTAGGGTTAAAATGAAACTCAAATATCTTCATATTTTCGTTACAGACATATTTTGTGATTAATGAATAAAATGAAACTCAAATATTTTCATTAGTTAATTAACTCCCCCCAAGGAGTAATTAACTTCGTTAATTATAACAGACCGAAGGTCTGGTATACCAGTAGCTATATCTGATTTTAGCTTTTCATAAAAGCTAGACATTTCAGTGCCAAAAAGGTAAAAATAAATTACAATATTCTTTAAAAGTATTTCGTTCCGCTTGTAGCGGAACAACTAAAGGAGTAGCCTCCTTTAGAATCCTCGTTATCTGTCCCTTAATAATAAAAAGAACCAGATAACTAACAGGGGCGGTTAGCTCAGTGGGTTGAAAGCTTTATTGCTTTCAACGGGCGATTAAAAAT
>JAHIOR010000050.1 GCA_018895125.1 Patescibacteria group bacterium
AAATACAACCTCATTATCTTGATTTTAAATCTTTTCTTTGAGGCGCCGTTGCAAATATTCTTTGAATTTATTGAAAGCTGGCGGAATTTTATCAAAGCCAAAAAGGAAGAACTTGAATAGTTTTAAATAGCTTTTATAATAAAACAAAAGGTCGAGCGATAAGACAACTAACAATTAAAATAATATGAAACTAAAACGATTTAAAAGATATGAAATTAACTAACAAAAGCGTTATCCTTTGTTTATTATTGCTTGCCGTTCTGGGATTGGCCGGTTTGGCTGAAACAGCAATTGCTGAAGAGGTTTCCTCACTCGAACCAGTTGCTACTGAAAGTTTTAATGAAGAAGTGACGGCTCAAGACCTGGACGTGGCTACACCGACAATCTTGCCAGACAGCAAATTTTACTTCTTAAAAGACTGGCAAAGAAGTTTTAAATTAGCATTTACTTTTAATCAGCTTAAAAAAGCTGAAGTTAGGCAGGAGATAGTTAACGAAAAATTGATTGAACTGCAGGCCTTGGCAAAAAAGACTCAAAATCAGGCCGTACTTGAAAAAGCAGCCGCCAGCTCTGAAGAACAAATTGATAAATTGAAGCAGCAAATAGATAAATTTAAAGACAAGGCCGGTGATAATCCAGAAGTCAATAAGTTCTTAGATAAATTCATTAACCAAGGGCTTTTGCAGCAAAGAGTTTTAGAAAATTTAGAGAATAAGGTTCCAGCTCAAGTTTTTGAAAAGATCGAGGCTACCAGAGAAAGACACATGGAAAAGTTTGGCGAGGTGATGTCAAAGCTTGAGGATAAAGAAAAGATTGCTAATCGGATTAACAATATTTTAGAAAATCAAGTTGGCAGTGATTTTAAAGCTTTAAATAACCTTAAAATTCTTAAAAAGCTTGAGGGGGTACTGCCGTCCGAGGCTAAAGATTCAATTAAGCAATTTCAAGAACAGAATCTCAACAGATTTAAAGAGGGATTGGAAAATATGTCTCCGGCAGCTCAAGAAAGAGTTGGCGACTATTTGGAAAAAATGAAGGGCGACAAAGAAAAGAAGCTTGAGCTTTTGGAAACTCTCAAGCAGGAAGTTAATTCTACAGTAATTCAAAAACGCTTAGAGCAGGCAAAGAATAAGTTGATTGAAAAGATTGAACAGGTTCCGCAGGATAAAGCCTGTCCGCTCTGGACAGCTCCAGCCCCTGGCTTTTGCCAAGATGGAAGAATTGTCATTAATAAAGACCAAACTGGCTGCAGATTGCCGGCAAAGTGCGTTTATGTTTCGGATCAAACTTCTTGCAAACCGATTTGCAGCAAAATCGGAACAGAATTAGAAGGCTGGTATAATTCCTGCACAAACGAATTGATAAACAAAAGCGAGTGTAAAGAATGTAAAGCTATTTGTGGCGCAATCGGTACAAGATCAGAAGGCTGGTATAATTCTTGCAATGATGAACTTATTAAATGGGATAACTGCGCAAAGGAGGCGTCAAAACCTATCATGTTTTGTATCACTCTTTGGGATCCGGTTTGCGGCTCGGACAATAAAACTTATTCCAACAGTTGTGTTGCTAAAAATGCTGGAGTTACTGTAATTGCTGATGGAGAATGTCAGAAACAAGAGAATAAACCAATCCCGGCTTCACCGCCACTAACTCAAACTAATGACGAAAGAGATTGTGAAACAGATCTAGACTGTGCTTGTGGTTATAGAAAGGGCGGTCAAGAATGTTTTTATGGAAACAGGGATTATGTTGACACTAGCCGCCAATGTCCTGATTACTGTGGTGGTATCACCGGCAGATTAAGGTTGCGCTGCGTTGATAACACTTGTACTCAGCAATAGCATATCAGTTATGTGAAAAAGATTGTTGTTATTCTTGGACCAACTGCCAGCGGTAAAACTGACTTGTCTATTAGGTTAGCTAAGCGTTTTAATGGTGAAATAGTTTCAGCTGATTCCAGGCAAATCTTTAAGGAAATGGATGTTGGCACAGCTAAGCCCAAGCTTAGGCGCGGTTATTTTAACAAAGTCCGCCATCACCTGATCAATAGCCTGGCTTTAAACAATGAGCTGACAGTAACAATTTATAAAAAACTGGCCTTAAAAGCGATTAGAGATATTCAAAAAAGAGGCAAACTCCCCTTTCTGGTTGGAGGTACGGGCCTTTATATCAGAGCCGTGGTTGATAATTTAGATTTTCCTAAAGCTGTTCCAGACGAAAAATTAAGACGAAAATTGGAGGCAAAGTCCTTGAAAGACCTTTTCCAGCTCTACAAGAAGCTGGATCCTGAAGGGGCAAAAGTAATTGATAAAAACAATCAGCGCCGTTTGGTCAGGGCAATCGAGGTTTGTTTAAAAACCAAGCAGCCTTTTTGGCAGCAACGGAACAAAAAAAAGCCCTTATTTAGGGCATTAGAAATAGGGATCAGGCCATCCAAAACGGTTCTTGCTAGTAATATTCGCAGAAGAACCGATCAAATGCTAAGGCTTGGATTGGAAAGAGAAGCCAAAAAACTGTTTAAAAAATATGGCATTGCTTCAATCCTTTCTCAAACCATTGGCTATCTAGAATGGCTGCCTCAATCAGAAGCTCGGCCCAAACAGCAAATCATTAAAGAGATCAATAATCATAGCCGTCAGTATGCCAAGCGCCAGTTAACCTGGTTTAAAAAAGATTCCAGAATAATCTGGCTAAAACCAAAAGACTGTTTTCCAAAGAGTATTGAATTAATTAATCGCTTTATTACTCCCTAGCCTTGGCTTGTCTGGCAATTTCAACTCCGTAGCTGGTGCCAATGATATCTGCTCCAGCTGCGGTCATCATTTCCAAATCCTCAAGGCTTTTAATGCCTCCGGCTGCCTTAATTAGCAAGCCCGGGGCTGCCCCCCTCATTATTTTCAAGTGATTGGCTTTTTCAATGAGCTCAGAATGCCCCAACGGGTCTTTTTCAGTGGCGGTTTTAACGCAAATAGCTCCTGCTTCTTTAACCAGCTGGGATGCTTTTTCAACTTCGTTATTGGTCAGATAGCCTGAGCCGATAATAACCTTGGTTGGCAGGATCTGACAGATTTCCTTTAAATCTCCAAGAATGTTCAAATACCGCCCATATTTCATGTCAATAATATTCATGACCACGTCTATCTCGTCAGCGCCGTCAAGTTTTGCCTTTTGACATTTCTGGATCCTTAACTCGTGGGGGCTGATGCCCATGGGAGGATCAATCAAACAGATAATTTTAACACCAGTTCCAGTCAATTCCTGTTTAGCCAGCTTAATCCATTGAGGATTAAGGCAAAGCCCCCTGAAGCCGAATTCCTTAGCTTCCTGGCAGGATTTGGCAATATCGGCTTGGTCAGCCTCCTTTTTAATATTAGTATGATCGATGATCTTAACGATTTCTTTTTCGGTTGCCATAGTTTTTTAACTTAATTAGATTATTTTTTTGACTATTTCCCAGATTTTATCATGAATTATTTCTGGGCTGAGCAGTTTATTATTTGCCATGCAATTTATAGCGCGAAAATCTTTTGTAAACCTTTTAACCGCGTCCTTAACGGTCAGTAATCACAATCCTGCCCATTTCTAGTTGTTTCCTTATCTTAAAACTGGCGTCAAAACGATCAGAGGCATAAAAGATAGAAGCCTGATAAGACGTAATCTGATCTGCGAGCCCGTATTTACCAGTTAGATAATCATCAACCATGGCAGCACTCCTCTCTCCGTGCTGGGGAAAATCAAAAGAAACAGTCTCATACCCTTCTCTGATCAAGCGCTTGAGAAGTAAAGTTGTCTGGGTTGATTTGCCCGAACCGTCCAAGCCCTCAAAAACGATGAATTTTCCAGTATAGGGATTTTTAATCATGAGAAGCTCTTTCTAATGTTAAAAAAGTAAATGCGTAAAGATTGTTTTTATCTGGTTCATTTTCAATACGTTCTGTCTCTTCCCATTCATTATAGTTGATTTTCGGGAAAAAGACATCTCCCTCAAAGTTTTTTTCAATTATGGTTAGGTACAAACGATCAGCCAAAGGAAGAAATTGCTTATAAACCGATGCTCCGCCTATAATCATTGTTTCCTTGGCCATTTTCTCTTTGGCGATCTGCAATGCCTCTTCTATCGAGTGAGCAATTAAGCAATCGGTTGCTTTAAAGTTTTTGTCTAGAGTTAAAATTATATTGATTCTTCCAGGCAAAGCCTTGCCCATAGATTCAAGAGTCTTTTGGCCCATAATGACGGGCTTTCCCATGGTTAACTGCTGAAACCGTTTCATATCAATCGGTAATCGCCAAGGCAGAGCATTATTCATGCCGATAACCCGATTCTTTCCCATTGCCGCGATAATTGATATAATCATCTATATATGGATATTATATTACAAAATTTATGAAAATAACAAACAATTCTATCATTTTAGATTATAAGAGACTAAAGCAGAT
>JAHIOR010000051.1 GCA_018895125.1 Patescibacteria group bacterium
AAGATCAATAGCGCCGCTAAAGATTATTTCTAAGAGTTGGCTGGTATTTTTGCCGAAGAATTGCGTAACAACTTTGGAGAACTCTAAAATATTAACAGCCTTTTCCGTTTGTGCCCCGGAGATTTCAACAGTGCCAATACTTTTTTTTGAGGTCTGATCACTGATCATATCTTGGCTTATAGCGAATCGAATCGATATACCGAAACTCCATTTCGTTATCGACTCAGAGACAATAAGAGGTTAAAATGAGGATAAGAGCTTAAGACTTTTTATACTTTATCCTGGTTTACCTTATTAGTCAAACTTTTGACAATGAATTCGAATATCGAAAAACAAATATTTGCCATTATTGACGGCAATGCCATTGTTCACCGCGCCTATCATGCTTTGCCGCCATTTACTACTAAAGAAGGGGTTTTAGTTAATGCTGTTTACGGTTTTTTCTCCTTTGTTTTCAGAATTATTAAGGATTTACAGCCAGGGGCAATTGCTGTTGCCTTTGATTTAGCAGCTCCGACCTTTCGCCACCAAGAGTTTGATGGCTATAAGGCCAAAAGAAAAAAGGCGCCAGATAATCTTTATCATCAGATTCCAATTATAAAGGAGATCCTTGAGGCTATGGGGATTAAATTTTTTACTAAAGAAGGTTTTGAGGCAGACGATCTTCTTGGAACCATGGCTGTTTCGGTTCAAAAAAGTAATGATTTTAAAACAGTAATTATCAGCAGTGATACGGATATTTTACAACTAGTTGGCCAGAACATTCAGGCCATTATTTTACAGCGAGGTATAAGCCAGTTTACGATCTATGATGACAAGGGCGTTCAAGAAAAATATCAAGGTCTTATCCCAAAACAGCTGATTGATTTTAAAGCCCTAAGGGGAGACCCTTCGGATAATATTCCCGGTGTTTTTGGGATCGGAGAAAAAACAGCTATCAGTCTTATTAACCATTTTGGAGACATGGAAAATCTCTATTCTTTACTGAATGAGAAAGAGACAGAAAAAGTAATTAAAAAGTCTGTTTTGGATAAATTAATCAAGCAAAAAGATCAGGCTTTCATGAGCAGAAACTTGGCTGAGATCCGAACCAATGTGCCAATAGACTTTGACGTGAGAGCTTGTTATTGGCAGGATTATGACCGCGAAAAGGTTAGTAATCTCTTTAGGGAGCTTGGATTCTCTAGTTTGGCTAATAGGTTGCCGGTGAACAAGATTATTTAAAAGCGAATAGATAGTGTATGATAAGTAATATGAAAAGAAGATACCCGCTTTACAATGTAGTTTTAGGGGTTTTTCTGATCGTAATTTTGATCGTCAGTCTTTTAATCAGTTTTTCGATTTACAACCACAAGAAAGATTTGATTCTTTCGGCTATCGACGAAAAAATTAAACTAGCAGAGACTATTAAGGAGACAGTAGCTTTGCCATCTTGGCTTTACCGGATGTCGGTTTTGGGCGATCTGGAGAAAGGATTAATATATGGTTTATCCAGATTCAGAGATGTTAGTTTCATTAGAATTATTAGGGCTGACGGCGAAGTTTATCAAAGCACATTTGAGGAAGAAATCGGAACAAAAATTAATGATTCAGATATAAATGAAGTGGTTCAGTCTGGAAAATATTTAGTTAAAGATCAGACTTTCAGCGATGAAAAGATAAAAGCGCTTCTCTATCCTGGCTATGAAAATCAGGTCATTTGGATAGGTTTTTCATTAGCGAGTACCCAATCTTTGATTAGAGAAGCTTTATGGCGTTATTTATTTGTCGCCTTTGCTATTCTAACTTTATTTGGCTTAGCCGCGGTCATTATTATTCGCAACATCGTTGACCCGATTAAAAAAATTACCCTTAGCTGCAGAGACGTTCAAAGAGGCAGTCTAGATATTAAGCTTAAAACCAACAATAGAACAGAGGTTGGCGAGTTAGCTGAAGCATTTAACGAGATGATTAAAGATATCAGAGATTCTCACGATAAATTAGAAGAAGCCAAAGAAATTTTAGAGATCAGAGTTGGGGCTAGAACTCAAGAACTTCAGGATCTAACTGAAAGTTTGGAGGGGCAAGTTAAAGAAAGAACCAAGGATATTCAAGATAAACTAAAGCAGCTAGAGTCTTTTAATCGCTTGGTTGTTGATCGTGAACTAAAAATGTCTGAATTAAAAAAAGAGATCAAAGGATTAAAACAAGAGCTGGAAAGGAGATCGTTACCATAATTTTTAATCTTATGGAAGAAGAAAGAATAACCAGAGAAAAAGCTAAACAATTAATGTCTATTCCTGGTGAAGCCAGGGGAGTGAATTTAAAAGTTGACTGGGAATTTATTTTAAAAAAAGAAGGCAAAGACGGTTTAAAAAAATTGGAAGATAAAATGGCTGAGTTGGGCTATCCTTTAAGGTATGAAGACATTAAAACAATGGATTTTTATCCGCTTGGCTTAGATGTCATATCAATGGTGGCAATTAGGGATGTTTTTAATTATGATGGAAAAAAATTCATTGAAATGGGCGAAGCAGCGCCGAAACTTTCCATTTTTTTAAAAGTCTTTCTCAAATATTTTGTTTCTGCGAAACAGGCCCTTGATGAATCGCCTCAAATGTGGCGGCGACATTATAGTATTGGCGATTTGAGTATTATCGAATTTAATGAAGACAAGGGCTATGCTGTCATCCGGCTAGAGAACTTTAAGCTTCATAAGATTCATTGTTATAATCTCCTTGGTTATTTTTCTAAGATTATAGAAATGATTGTTAAGGCAAAAGTGTCAGCTGAAGAAAGAAAATGTGTTTTTGACGGAAACGACTACCATGAATACTTTTTTAAATGGAAATAAAAAGCTAATTAATGTCTATATTCGGATTCAAACAATCAAATAAATCTCAGGATCAAGATAAGAAGATCGCGCTGCTGTTAACAGATTTAACGTCTTTAGAAGATTATATAAATGATCTTTTTAGTTTTTCTCCGCTGCCGATTTGTTTTATCAGTCCTTTGGGAGTGATTCTTGAGACCAATCCGGCCTTTGAAAGCGCTTCCGGCTTTCCTGGTGAAGAAATTATAGGCGAGTCAATCGAAAAAATCTTTATTAAAGAAGAAATCTCTAATATTACTAAAGAAACCCTTAAAGAAGGATTTGTTGCTGGTAAGGAGCTATCTTTGCTTAAAAAAGACGGCAATAATTTAGTGGTCCGAGTTTTTACTAGAACTAGGACAGATGAGAATTTGAAGCCAATCGGTTATTTTTTAGGGCTTTTTGATTTAAGTAATATTAAAAAAACAGAAGAAGAATTAAAAAGAGTTCAAAAAGCCCTTTTAAATATTCTTGAGGATACTGAAGAGGCGAGAAGAAAGGCTGAGGAAGAAAAAGACAAAACCCAGGCCATTATTACTAATTTTGCCGACGGACTTTTGTTTTTTGATAAAAACCATAATCTAGCCATAATTAATCCGAAAGCAGAAAACTTTTTCAAGACTGATAAAGAAAAGATAATCGGTAAAACATTAAAAGAGCTTATCAACGTTTCTAATTTTGGAAAACTAATTGGGTTTTTGGGTCCGGAGATTAAGGATATTTTTAGAAAAGAACTGATTATCACTAAAGACTTTATTATTGAAGTTTCGGCAATCTCAATGAAAAAAGATGAAATTGATCTTGGCAATCTTGTGGTTTTACACGATGTTAGCCGTGAAAAGACAATCGAAAAACTTAAAACAGAATTTGTTTCTTTAGCCGCTCACCAATTAAGAACTCCCTTGTCTGCAGTTAAATGGAGTTTGAGAATGGTTCTAGATGGAGACATGGGTAAGATTAATAAAGAACAAAAGGAGATTATGGAAAAAACCTATCAGTCAAACGAAAGAATGATCGCTCTTGTTAATGATCTTTTAAATGTTGCCAGGATTGAAGAGGGTAAATATGCCATCAGCCCGACTTTTATTGATATGGTAAAGTTCTGTCAGTCAACAGTTGATTCTATCGCCGATGGTTTTAAGAAGAAGGGTATTAAATTTAAATTTATCAAATCTAGCAATAAGCCGATTATGGTTTTTGTTGACGAAGAGAAGCTCGAATTAGTAATTCAGAACTTGCTTGATAATGCCTTAAAATATACTAATAAGCCAGGAGAAGTGGTTTTATCTTTAAAAGAAACGCCTAAGACCGTTACGGTCGAGGTTAAGGATAGCGGTATTGGTATTACCAAAGGTGATCAAGCCAGAATTTTTTCTAAATTCTTCAGAGCTAGCGAAGCTATTTTAATTGAGCCAGGCGGAAGCGGTCTAGGTCTTTATATGGCAAAGAATATTATTAACAGTCATAACGGTAAGATCGGATTTGAATCTCAGTCGGGCCAAGGCAGTACCTTTTATTTCACCATTAAGAAGCAAAAATAATTACTTCTATTCTGTCCTCTTTTCTGCTAGAATCTAGATGAGGGACATTAATAACACTAATCTATAAAATGAAAAAAATTCTAATCGTCGAAGACGAAGAAATAATGCTTAATCTTTTAGAAAAAAAGCTTAAAACCCATGGTTATAAGGTTTTTTCAGCCAGAGATGGCGAGCTAGGCTTGAGTTTCTTAAGAGAGCAGGATAGTCCGGACTTGATCTTAATGGACTTGATTATGCCCAAGCTTGATGGTTTTTCAGTCATGGCCGAAATTCAGAAGGATGATAGATTGAAAAAGATCCCTCTCATTGTTATTTCGAATTCCGGTCAGCCTGTTGAATTAAATAAGATTAAGGAATTAGGAGCAATTGATTGGTTGGTAAAAACGGAGTTTGACCCTCAAGAATTACTTGAGAAAATAAAGAAACAGCTTGGAGAATAATAACCCACATCAGTATAATAATGAATAATAGGTTATATTAAAAACATGCCTAGAAAAATTCTAATTGTAGAAGACGATAAATTTCTAAGAGAACTAATTATTAGAAAGTTGACCAATGAGGGCTATCAAACAATCGAAGCTGCCGATGGCGAAGAAGGGGTAAGAACGGCAAAAGCAGAGAAACCAGATTTGATCTTACTAGACCTTATTCTCCCTGGCATAGACGGCTTTGAGGCTTTGGCCAGGATAAGAAAAGACGAAAATTCGGCTAATATTCCGGTTGTGATTCTTTCTAATCTTGGTCAAAGAGAAGACATTGAGAGAGGCATAAAACTTGGGGCAACAGATTATCTAATCAAGGCTCATTTTTCTCCAGGAGAGATTATTGAAAAAATTTCCTCGATCCTAAAATAGTTTATTTTAAATATGACGATTCTTCTTTATGGCCAAGACGGTTTTCGGTCAAGGTTGAAACTTAAAGAGATCATTGATCAATATCGAAAAGTCCGCCACCGCGGACTTAATTTGTTTTTAATTGATTTCAAAGAGGATCATTTTAGTGATTTCAGAGAGAAGATAGAAACGGTTTCCATTTTTGCCGACAAAAGACTTATTGTCCTTTCAAATCTGTTAAACAATCAGAATTTAAGCCAAGAAATTTTACATTATCTTAAAAGCAATGGTCAGAAATATAAAAACGATATTCTTGTATTTTTTGAAGACGACAAATTCAGTGCCGGCAATCCTTTATTTGTGTTCTTAAAGAAAACAGCTAATATCCAAGAGTTTAAATTACTTTCGGGAAAGCCTTTATTCTCTTGGATAGAAAAAGAGGTTGGAATCCTGGGAGGCAAAATTGATCCGTTAGCATTAAAGAGGTTAGCCGAAATCTTTAGTAATGACCTTTGGTTTTTAGCAAACGAAATTAAAAAGCTTGTTGCTTTTAAAAATCGAAAAAAGATTGAAATTCAAGATATAGAATCATTAATAGGGTTTGAGGCCGAGGCTAATATTTTTAAAACAATCGACGCTATTGCTTCTTTAAATAGAAAGTTAGCTTTAAAATTACTCAACCATCATCTGGAGAGTGGAGATTCTCCAATTTATTTATTAACTATGATTAACTATCAGTTTAGGAATATTCTTATTATTAAAGATTTATCTCAAAAAAACATGTCTTGGCCGATGATCTTGAAAGAATCAAATTTAAACGGTTTTGTTGCCCAAAAATGTTATTCTCTAGCTAATCGTTTTAGTTTTTCCAGACTAAAAGTTATTTATTCAGAGTTATTAGTTGCTGATTTGAAAATAAAAACCGGGAAGGTTTCTCCCCGGCAGGGTTTAGAACTGCTGGTTAGCCAAATTTAAGCTCTTTTCAGAGACTTAGCGATTCTTGATTTTCTCCGCGAGGCTTTGTTTTTTTTAATCACTTTTCTTTTAGCAGCTTTGTCTAAGGCCTTATAAACTTCAGGCAAGAGCTTTTTTGCTTCGTCTATTTTCTTTTCAATTAAAAGCTTCTCGATTCTTTTCTCAAGGTTTTTAATCTTATTCTTGTTCAGGGTATTGTGTTTTTTTCTTCTCTCGCTTTGTCTAAAAGCTTTTTTTGCTGATTTAGTGATTGCCATGTTAAAAATTGTTACAGTTACACGATTAATATACCATTAAAATCTTGAGAGATCAATATCTTGCCATTAAAATCCGGAAAGCGAGCGTTTCGCTCGTATGGCAAACTTATCATAGTTAGGTTAAAATGTGAATAGATAAATTAAAAGAAAAATAATGAAAGATTTTCTCTATCAATTAAAAAACACGATTAAGAAAATAGCTCCCAGCTTTCTTTTAGATTGGTATCATTTCAGCCTAGTGTTTCTGGCTGCGCTAGCTTACGGTTTTCCTTCTAAAAAACTTAAGGTTATTGGTGTTACTGGCACGAGCGGCAAATCCACGGTTTTAGAAATGACTTCAAATATTTTAGAAAAAGCTGGTTGTAAAGTAGCTTCGTTGTCTTCAATCAGGTTCCGTCTGGCCGGCAAAGAAGAGCCGAATAACCTTAGAATGACCTTGCCGGGAAGATTCTTTGTCCAAAAGTTTTTAAGAAAAGCTGTAAATTGCGGATGCGAATACGCGGTTTTAGAAATTACTTCAGAGGGAATAAAACAATACCGCCACTTTTTTATTGATTTTAAAGCAGTTGCTTTGACTAATTTAAGTCCAGAGCATATTGAGGCGCATGGGAGTTTCGAAAAATATAAAGAAGCAAAAGGGAAGCTTTTCCAGGCAGCAAAAAATATTCACATTATTAACATCGACGACGAGAATGCGGAATACTTTTTAAAATTTCCAAGTAAGCAAAAGTTTTATTACGGCTTGAATAATAATTTGAAAATTGGAAAATATCCAGCAGAGCTGGGGATTTCTCGCCCAGAGGCGAGAAAATTGGAAATTGATTGTAAATTAAAAATTGAAAATTGTAAATTCATCAAAGCCACTGATGTTAACACATCTTCGAGCGGAATAAATTTTAAAGTAGAAAATACAGCATTCTATTTGCATCTTTTGGGTGGCTTTAATATCTACAATGCTTTGACGGCAATCAGCATTGCCAGATCTCAGGGAATTAGCCTTGAAACCTGCCGACTGGGATTAGAAAGATTCAGAGGCGTTTCCGGAAGGATGGAAAAAGTTATTGATGCGTCCTTTAAAGCTTTCGTTGACTATGCAATTACTCCCAATGCTTTGGAAAAAGCATATCAGACTTTGATAGGAAATTATAAGACAGATACCAATAGCTTAATTTGCGTTCTTGGTTCTTGCGGCGGCGGTCGCGATAAATGGAAGCGGCCGGTTCTTGGAGAAATTGCTTCAAGATATTGCGATCGTATTATTCTAACCAACGAAGACCCTTATGATGAAGATCCGAACGAGATTTTAAGCATGATTAAAGAAGGCGTCTTTAAAACAGATTTTAACAAGAATAATTTTTACGAAATTATCGATAGAAGACAAGCAATCAAAAAAGGCTTAGAATTAGCTGGACTCAATGACATTTTCATTATTACTGGCAAAGGATGTGAGCCGTCTATGTGCTTGGCTGGCGGTCGACAAATTACTTGGGATGACCGTCTGGCAGTTAGAGAAGAATTTGCTTCCTTATAGCCCAGGTATTGCCGAAGAAGCATTAATGACCTATGATGACAAATTACTCGAGAGGAGACATTGTTACTAGACAAATGAAAACAATAAAAACAAAAAAAAGAAGATTGTCAAAATCAACTCGGAAGTTTATCCGCAGAGAGAAAGGAAGAATTCGATCCCAGGTTTTTGACTTAGAAGAGCAAAAAAAGCAGATTTCTGAAGTTCATCGCAAGTTTTCTATAAATAAAAGCAAATAAAATAATGTGAGAATTCAGGATATATATAATTTGGCGATAAAGATGGCTAAAGAAACGGATTTTCGTACCATCGAACATATTGAAAGGCTTTTGGATTGGCGGAAAGAAAAGTTTGATAAATTATCTCTCGAAGACCAGGCGGAATTTGATTCAACAAGTTTGGTCAACCCTTATTCCGATAGCCGGATTTTATATACGGCTCAAGATAAAGAAATTCAACGGATTTTGGTTGGTATTGATATTGATTCTTCTGAAATTCTATTAGCCAAAGAATTGGGTAATATTGACTTGGTTCTATCCCATCATCCCTTAGGACAGGCCTTAGCTAATCTTCATGAAGTTATGGAATTGCAATGCGATGTTCTTAATCAGTATGGGGTACCGATTAATGTTGCCGAGGGGCTAATGAGAGAGAGAATTTCAGAGGTAGCTCGCCGGGCCAGCTCGGGTAATCATCAACAGGTTGTAGATACGGCCAAGCTCTTAAATTTTAATTTAATATGTTTACATACGGCTACTGATAACTTAGCCGCCCGTTTTTTAAAGGAAAAGATTGAAACAGCTAATTTAGAGAGGGTTAGCGACCTAATGAAGCTTTTGTACGGAATTAAGGAATATCAGGAAGCGATTAAGATTTCTGCCGGACCTAAGATCTTTGTCGGTCGAGCCGACAACCGTTGCGGTAAAATTGCTTTAACGGAAATTACCGGCGGCACCGAGGGTTCTCCGAAACTTTACGAAAAAATGGCTATTGCTGGCATTGGTACTGTTATTGGCATGCACATGTCAGAGGAGGGCAAGAAAGAGGCGGAAAGCGCCAATCTTAATGTTGTTATTGCCGGCCACATGTCTTCAGACTCTTTGGGAATGAATTTATTCCTTGATGAATTAGAAAAGCAAAGGATTGAAATTGTTCCCTGCTCCGGCCTTATTCGCGTTTCTCGGGCGTAGCGTAAATAATGCGAGCACCAGATTATAAGAGTGCCGTTTTCTGTCCTCATTAACATTGCGTACGCAATGTTAGCGAGGATCGAAGCCAATGAAAAATTATGCCAGCAATAAGGCTCAAAAGGGGAAAACTGCTTTTAGAACTCCAGACAGCTTTATTTACAAGGCAGCCAAGGCCTTTTGGAAAAACAAACTAAAAAAGAAGAACAAGCTAACGGTTAAAGATTTTTAACCATATAGGTGTCTTTTAATCTATAACCGAGCATGCGGTAGTAATTGCGGGTGCCGACGCCGGCAATAACTGCCATTTTCTTAAAGTTATTTTTCAGAGCGATTTTTTCCGCCTCTTTGATGAGATTTCTTCCCAGACTTCGGTGTTGCGGGGAAGCCGCGGTTTTTTCGTTAAAGCCGATCGCCTGGCCATAAGTGTGAACCTCGCGGATAATCGCCGTACCCTCCAGTATCGGGAAAAGCGGAGGAGACCCGGTCTCCTCCGTCTTGATTAGGCGGAGGCGCAAAAGGGCGAAAAGTTTTTGCCTTTTTTGGTCTTCAAAAGTCAAGAATATTTCCTTGCCTTCTGAAGCTGCATAGTCCTGACGAAAGAGTTTTAGTTTTTGCCTCGGCGAAAAATCGCTTCTGACTTCCCGGCAGCGGATACAAAGGCATTTTTTCCCTTGTTTTGCCAGCTCTTTAGTAATGACTTGTCTTAAGTTAGAAATTTTACTACCCGCTATTATTTTAGGAGAAGGAATGTCTCGGTAAATTCTAATAATTCGGCACCAAATTGGTACCTGTTGCTTAGCCTTGACCAAAAGATCAATAAGTTGGTGATCGCTGTAGGGGCGATATTTTCCCTTGAGCCATAGTTTATAAAGAGGAGCTTCTTTGACAACAACGCAGGGATAGATCTTTAGAAAATCTGGTTGGAAGTCGGGGTTATTAAACAATTCAATAAACATCTTCTCATCTTTTTTAAGATTAGAGCCGGGTAAATTCGGCATCATGTGATAGCAGATTTTAAAACCAGCATTTTTTAAAAGCTTGGTGGCGAGAATTGTTTGGTTAACATCATGACCCCTAGAATTTTTCTTTAAAACGCTGTCGTCTAGGCTTTGGACTCCTAGTTCAACCCTAGTTACTCCCAAATTTCTTAATCTTTTAATTTCAGTTTTATTAATATGGTCTGGTCTAGTTTCAATGGTAATACCAATAATTCGGCATTTTGCTTTTTCGTTGAGCCTTTGAGCTGTTTTTAAACTTTGATTTACTCGTTGAGACGAGTTTTCTTCCGAAAATCTGGCTCTTTTTCCGTATTGATTACAGGCTCTGAAAACTTCTTTAATAAACCAGTTTTGATAGCTGACAGGTATTGCTGACCAAGTGCCGCCAATAACAATCAATTCTATTTTAGAAATATTATGACCAGTGGCTTTCAGACTTTTTAATCTGGCTTTAACCTGGCGATAAGGATCAAAATCATTAGCCAAAGCCCTCATCACTGCCGGTTCACCGTCAAGGTAGCTTTTGGGCAAGTTTTTTTGGGTTGGACAATAAAGGCATTTACCCGGACAAAACCAGGGTTTGGTTAAAACAGAGACAGAAACAATCCCAGAGAGAGATCTGACTTTTCTGGTTCTTAAAAGCGTTTCTAAATCCTTATTCTCCTTAATCTTTCCCTGCTTTAGTAACTTATGATAGGCTGAAAGCAGAGCTGAGTTTTTAGGCAGAGAAATTTTGTATTTCTTAGCAAACCAGCGCTTGAGGGAAGACAGATCAGTCTGATTCTCAAGTTTTTCCTTA
>JAHIOR010000052.1 GCA_018895125.1 Patescibacteria group bacterium
AGGAGTCGGAGTCATTATCGGGGCTTTTTTATACTTTTTGAGCCAGCTGACGGCAGCTATTTTCTGCGGCTTTTCCTGGCAGAAACAATTCAATTTCAAAGATCCTGCTTCAACCACTATTTTCAGGCTGGCAGTGCCAAGGCTAATTTCAGTTGCCAGCCAGCAAGTAAATCTTTTGGTGATTACCGCCATTGCTTCAACTATCAGTTCTGGAGCAATCGCCATTTTTTATTATGCCAATAACTTGCAGGGCATGATCGTCAGCCTGATTGGCGTCTCTTTTGCCTCGGCAACCTTTCCCTTGTTAGCTAGGGCTGTTTCTGAAGAAAATGAAAAAGAATTCCTTAAAAATTTTTCTAGCGCTTTCAGGCAAATATTATTCTTTACCATTCCTTCGAGCATTCTTTTGTTTTTACTAAAATCAAATGTAGTTAAGATAATATTGCAAAGCGGCAAATTCGACAGCGAGGCAGTTAAGTTAACCGTAGCTGGCCTAGGGATTTTCGCTATTTCAATCTTTGCCCAGGCTGGAAACCATTTGTTGGTTAGAACCTTTTTTTCTCTTAAACAGGGCCGGAGGCCGGCAGAGATTGCTGTTTTTTCCTCGATTTTAAACGTTTGTTTGGCGCTGCTTTTTGTTAATTTATTAAGCAATCAGACTTGGTTCAGAAGCTTCTTTGAAGGCATCAGCGGTTTAAAAGGAGTGTCTCACGTCTCAATTATTGGCTTAATTTTAGCTTTTTCTATTTCAACCATTTTCCAATTCATTCTTTTATTGATATCTTTAAAAGGAAAAGTTAATCGGGAATCATTACCTGAGATATTGGAGTCTTCCGTGAAAATTATTCTGGCTAGCATTGTAATGATAATTCTTGTTTTGCCGTTAATGGGCTTTAAAGCCAATATTATTTTTCAGACAGTTCTTGTTAGTTTGCTGGCTGGGCTAGTTTATTTATTAGCAAGCCATTTCTTGGGTTCTCGGGAGCTAAATTATTTTAAAGAATCATTATTAAAACGATTTAAAGAATAAGAATGTCTAATTTGGAAAACATCAGAAATTTTTGTATTATCGCTCACATTGACCATGGGAAATCTACTTTGGCTGATCGGTTTTTGGAAATAACTGAAACCATTCCGGAAGGAAAAATGAGGCCCCAGTATTTGGACATGATGGATTTGGAAAGAGAAAAGGGGATCACTATTAAAATGAAGCCAGTCAGAATGGATTATGTCTTTAACAACAAGCCATATATTCTTAATCTGATTGACACTCCGGGTCATGTGGACTTTTCTTACGAAGTTTCCAGGAGTCTGGCTGCAGTTGAGGGAACGATTCTATTGGTTGATGCCGCCAAGGGCATTCAGGCTCAAACTATTGCTAATCTGGAGTTGGCCAGGCGCCAAGGATTAGTAATTATTCCAGTGATAAATAAGATTGACTTGCCCCAGGCTAAGATTGAAGAAACTAAAGAGGAGATTGTTAAAATCTTTAATATTGCTCCAGAGGAAATAATTCTAGTTTCCGGTAAGACCGGAGAAAACGTTGAAAGCCTTTTGAATGCAATGGTTGAAAAAGTCCCTCCGCCAACAGGTAAAGTTGAAGGACCTTTTAGAGCCTTAATATTTGATTCAGAGTATGATTCCCATCGCGGTGTTATTTCTTTTATCAGGGTGGTTGATGGCGAGATAAGGAAAGGAGATAAAATTCATCTTCTTTCAAATGATGTTGACGGTGAAGTTTTGGAAATAGGCTATTTTAAGCCGGAAATGACTAAGGCAGAGGTTTTAAAAACTGGAGAAGCAGGTTATTTGGCTACTGGTGTTAAAGAGCCCGGCAGGGTTAAGGTTGGCGATACCATTACTAAGTTAGAAGATTTTAAGGCAAAAGAAACTAGTCTACTTCCTTTACCGGGTTACCAAGAGCCAAGGTCAGTGGTTTTTGCTTCTTTTTACCCAGAAGATCCTAATGAGTTTGAATTATTAAGAGATGCTTTAACTAGATTAAAATTAAGCGATGCTTCTTTATTTTTTGAGCCAGAAACAAAGGAGATGTTGGGCCGAGGCTTTAGATGCGGTTTCTTAGGGCTTTTACATACAGAGATTACTACTGAAAGGCTGTCGAGAGAATTTGGTCTGAATTTGATAATTTCTTCCCCATCAGTGCTTTATAAGATCATTAATAAAAAAAAGGAGGAGAAAAGTATTTTTACTGCCTCTGACTGGCCTGAACAGTTTCAGATTGAAGAGGCCCGAGAGCCTTGGACAATTTTAAAGATCACTACTCCGATAATTTATATTGGCCAGGTTTTTGAGGTTTTATCAAAGCTTTCCGGAAGCCATATTGAAACCAAACACTTGAGCCAGGAAAAGGTTTTGATTTCATATAATTTACCCTTGAGGGAAGTGATTACTAATCTTTACGAAAATATTAAAAACGTTACCTCTGGATTTGCCTCAACAGATTATCAAATATCTGAATACCGGATTTCTGAACTGGCAAAGCTGGATATTTTAATTGCCGGTAAAAAGATCGAGGCTTTTGCCAAAATTGTGCCTGAATCAATTGCTCACCAAGAAGGCAAAAAAATGGTTCAGAAATTAAAACAGACCATGCCTAGACAGCAATTCTCTGTACCCTTACAAGCTGTTGTCGGTGCTAAAATCATTGCTAGAGAAACGTTATCTGCTAAAGGCAAAGACGTTCTTGCTCCGCTTTACGGAGGAGATTACACCAGAAAGTTAAAACTTTTACAAAGACAGAAAAAGGGCAAAGCCGAATTAAAGGAAAAGGGACAGCTTCATATTCCCCAAAAAGTGTTTTTAGATATGTTGAAGAGTTAAGCTAAGTTAAAATGAGTTCATCTAGAACAAGGGAGCGATGAGAAGGAAAATCGTGCTTAAAGCTATTAAGCTAATGGCGATTTTCCAAAGAATATTGAAAAGCTTTTTTTGATTTAATTTAGCCATGAATTAATGATAGCAAAAACAAGGAAAAAGAAAACCAAGATTAAGCCGACGGCAACTTCTTTGATGCCGTTGCTTTTCATCGCCATTTTCTTTTTAATTGGAATAATCCTGTTCTTTTCTAATTGGCAGCTGATTAAGAGGCATAAAGAATTATTGTTAAAAACAGGGGCTTTAGAAAAAGAAATTTCTTTTTTAGAAGAAAAGAACGATAAATTAAAAGATGGTATTGCTTCAATTGTTGATGAAAACTATTTAGAAAAAGAGGCTCGAGAGAAATTTCAGCTGGCCAAGCCTGGGGAAAAAGTAGTTGTGGTTTTGCCGCCGGAAAACCAGACCGAACAGGCCCCATTAATAGAGGAGAAAAGCTTTTTGGAAAAGATTTTAGAAAGCCTTGGATTATAATAAAAGTAGGGCATAAATATTAGGTTTGCGAGAGTAGCACAGTGGCAGTGCGCTTGCTTCCCAAGCAAGACACGCGGGTTCGATTCCCGTCTCTCGCTCCAAGATATTACAGACATCAGTTTTAGAAATTTTTTGATGGGCTTCCGCAATGGAAGCCCATTGTATTTCCGCAACGCCGCGCGCTTCGCGCGCATGAAGTGTCAGGTTCAATCCGAAGATTTTTTGAGCGAACGAT
>JAHIOR010000053.1 GCA_018895125.1 Patescibacteria group bacterium
GCCGAATAGTTTAGGGATTTTGACTTTAGTACCAAAAGGTAAAAGATTACTGGCAATAACTCCATCCCTGGTCTGGGTTCCGGCTGCAGTAATAAAGGGAGTGTCATCTGTTTCCCAAACAGTACTTGAATAGGCGGTAATTGTCATTGGGATTGTTTCCAGGACAATAATTTCGTTGTTTTCCGGCAAATAATGGTTAGCAGAAGTCAGAAGTGAATTCTCTTGAATTGTAGGAGTTTTGACAATAGTAGTTTGGGGCAATGAAACCTTGAAACCTGCTTCGGCTTCAGAGAGATAGGAAGGGGCAATAACTGGCGAGAAGCTCAGGAAAAACAGGATAGTTGACACAGCTAGTCGAGCTAGCCCCATTAAAGGAGGAATTCCCCCTTTTTTAATAGAAAAAAGACGTTTTAGGTTAGAGTTCATAGAATATGTTTTACAAAACCCGCCTAAACGGGATTGTAACATACTAACCTATTTTAACTTGTCTGTCAATGACTAAAACTAGCTTTAAAACCTTGTTTTTGATCTTAAATTCAATGGTTTTTATGGTTTTTAGCTTTAAAATTAGGCTTTGGAGCGGGGAACGGGATTCGCCTCCAAGTAAACTTCTTTACGAAAGTTTCTCGTAGGCTGCCCCTCTCCCTCACTTCGTTCGGGATGCGGTCTGCGAATCCCTTATTTATACAGAGCGGGGAACGGGATTCGCACCCGCGACCTTCTCGTTGGCAACGAGACGTTCTACTGCTGAACTATCCCCGCGTTATGTGCCGAGGCTCGGAATCGAACCGAGATCTAATGTTTTTCAGACATCCGCCGTGACCGACTTGGCTACCTCGGCCTATACTTACTCTACTTAATTTTACTTTTTTTTAACCGGGTGGGCAATGCAGGACTTGAACCTGCGACCCCATCGATGTAAACGATGTGCTCTACCGCTGAGCTAATTGCCCTTTTAGGATGAGTCATTAAATTCTGGGTGCGCGGGAGAGGACTCGAACCTCCACGCCTTGCGGCACTAGCACCTCAAGCTAGCCTGGCTACCAATTACAGCACCCGCGCGCTAATCAGCTACTTTTTCTCTTTTAATTTAGCTCTCTTGCCCTTAGCATCTCTTAGGTAGTAAAGTTTGGCTCGGCGTACTTTATGCGTTTTCAGAACCTCAATCTTAACAATTGAAGGAGAATGAAGTGGAAGAACAATTTCAGTGCCCACGCCGGCAGCTATTCTTCTAATAGTGATATTGGAATTGATTCCCTGGCCATGCTTTTTAGCAATTATTAAGCCCTCAAAAACATGAATTCTTTCTTTTTCTCCTTCAACTACCTTTTGATGGATTTTAATTTGTTGTCCAGGTTTTATCTCTGAATATTCCTTTTTCAGGTATGGCTGGATAAATGCTTGTGTTTTGTTCGTCATATTTTTGTTTTTAATTTTGCTCGGCAAAATTTTACGTTGTGCGCGCACAAGGAATTGAACCTTGGACCTCGTCGATGTCAACGACGCGCTCTGCCCCTGAGCTATGCGCGCATAGTGGGCCCGGAAGAGCCCAGCAGGGCAACCTTCTACCTCTTCTTTATCCCGCCTTCAGCGGGACTCAAGTCCTGGTGGGCGCGGAAGAGCCCAGCAGGGCAACCTTCTACCTCTTCTTTATCCCGCCTTCAGCGGGACTCAAGTCCTGGTGGGCGCGGAAGGGATCGAACCTTCTACCTCTTCTTTATAAGAGAAGCGTTCTACCAATGAACTACGCGCCCACCAGGATTTGAGTTAAGAAAAGCGTTCTACCAGTGAACTACACGCCCACCAAGATTCGAGTTAAGAGAAGCGTTCTACCAATGGACTACGGGCCCCTTCAAATTCAGGACAAGAGCTCTTTAAATCGCCCTGACCTTCACTTTTAAGCTTGCAGCTTTTTTCTTTTTCGGGGCTTTATTTAAACCAATCAATTCCTCAAAAGTTTCTCTTTCAATAATTTCTTTATCAATCAGAACTCTGGCAATCTTTTCCATTAACTTTTTCTGTTGTCTAATTATCTTTTCAGCAGTTTTCCTTGCTTGTTCAATGAACTTGCTAACTTCTTTATCTATTATAACTGCTGTTTGTTCAGAATAGGGGTTTTGCAAGGATCCACCTTCAAGAAATGAAGCATTATTCTCGTTAAAGCTGACTGGACCCAAGGAAGACATACCATATTCTTTTACCAGTTTTCTTGCTAAAAGGGAAGCCTTTTCCAGGTCATTTGAAGCACCGGTAGTTATTTCCCCAAATTTTATCTTTTCAGCGCAATAGCCACCCAGACAAATCGCAATTTCAGACAAGAATTCAGTTTTGCTTCTTATCTTTTTATCTTCAGAAGGTACTTTCAAAGTATAGCCAGCTGCCATGCCTCTGGCAATAATAGAGATTTTTCTGATTGGTTCAGCGCCAGGGGAAAAGGCTGATACCAGGGCGTGGCCGACTTCGTGGAAAGCTGTAATTTCTTTTTCCCTTTTTGACAGGATATGGCTCTTTCTTTCCGGTCCCAATAAGACTTTTTCAATTGACTCTAAAAGATCTTCTTGAAAAACCTGAGTCCTATTTTTCCTGGCAGCCAAGATAGCAGCTTCATTGGCAATATTAGCAATGTCAGCTCCGGAAAAACCCGGGGTTCTTTCAGCTACTTCTCTTAAATTAGCATTTGGTACCAGGGGTTTTCCAATGCAATGTATTTTTAAAATTTCTTCACGGTCATTGATGTCTGGCAGATCTAGAACTACCCTTCGGTCAAATCGTCCCGGCCTTAAAAGTGCTGAATCTAAAACATCATTCCTATTCGTCGCTCCAATGACGATGACATTGGTATTTCTTTCAAAGCCGTCCATTTCTACCAGTAACTGATTCAGGGTTTGTTCCCTTTCGTCATGAGAGCCGCCAATGCCCGTTCCTCTGGATTTACCAATGGCGTCGAGTTCATCTATAAAGACAATACTGGGGACATTCTTTTTAGCAAGGGCAAAGAGATCTCTAATTCTGGCAGATCCTACGCCGACAAAAAGTTCGACAAAAGAAGATCCAGAAGCGTGGAAAAACGGCACATTGCTTTCTCCAGCCACAGCTCTCGCCAAAAGAGTTTTGCCGACTCCAGACGGTCCCAGCAATAAGACGCCTCTAGGTATCTTAGCTCCCATGGCTAAGAACTTTTTCGGATTTTTTAGGAAATCAACCACTTCTTTTAATTCTTCCTTAGCTTCTTTAAGGCCAGCCACATCTTTAAAAGTTATTTTTTCCTCGGAATGTCCCTCAGCACCGAATAACTTTGCTTTAGCTTTAGTGAAATCAAAAGCCTGGGTAGCTCCCATTTTCGTTTGCTTGGATATTATCCAAAAGAAAAAGACAAGCATTAATATCGGCACGGCAATTGATAAAACTTGGCCGATGATTAAAATGGCATTGTTTTCGCTTTTGACTATAATTTCTACCTTTTCCAGTTTTTCCTTAGCCAGGCCGTAGTTAAATAAGGTTTGAGATAAAGAAGCTTCGGTTTCTTTTCTAGCCAAAGCCTGTTTATCGTCTGAGAAAGTTATTTTAAGATTATTTTCTTCAACAATAATCTGCTTTACTTTTTCCTGATTCATTTCCTCCACCAATTGGGTTAAGGATAATTCTTCAGGGGCCTTATTTTGAGAAACAAGGCTGAAGAGAGCCGATAATATAAAAAGACCAAAAATGACGACAATAAAGTTTTTGAATAGATTTTTCATTTATTCATTAATTACAAAATATGTCTGTAAATTCTGAAAGAATTTTCATTTTATTCCTTGAAAGTTTAAATATAGTCTGCAAATTCTAGCAAGAATTTTCATCTCATTTAGGTTGATTTTAACAGAAAACAGGAGGGATTACAAATAACTCTTTCGAGATAGAAATATCCGAAAGATATTTTTAAGAAGTTTGAGTAGCTAGCTGGCAACTAGCTTCAAAAGCAAGCGATGCTCTTTGATATCTAAAAGGAGGACCTCAAAACTATATTCAGAATCAACCTTAAGCAGCTCTTCCATTTTTTGTTTACTGCCGAATTCAGAAATATGGCAAAGACCCTGGACCTTGGGAGCTACTTCAATAAAAGCGCCGAAAGGATTAAATTTAGTTACTTTACCCTTAACTATCTTGCCTTTATCGTAAGAGTCTTCAATTCCTTTCCAGGGATCTTCTTTTAAAGCCCTAATAGATAAGGAGACTTTACCGTTGGTAATGTCAATAATTTTTAATTTGACATTATCGCCGACTTTAACAATGTTGGCTGGGTTTTCAATTAACTGCCAGTCGAGTTCGGAAATATGGACTAATCCTTCTAGGTTTTCAGATCCGAATTTAATAAAAGCGCCGAAATCAACAACGCCGGTGACTTCGCCGTCAACAACATCGCCAACCTGATAGTTTTTCAAGACCTCTTTTATCTTTTCGGTTTCTTTTATCTTTTCTGACAAAATCAGTTTTTCTTCCTTGGGATCAATGTCTAATATTTTAACTTCCATTTCCTGACCGACAAATTTTTGCAGCTCTCTTAAAATTTTATTAGTATCTCCATCTTCAACCCGGGGATAATTAGCAGAGCTTAACTGGGAAACTGGTAAGAAGGCATTAACGCCAAGGGTAGTAGCTAAGAGACCGCCCTTATTGGCTCCAAGAACTTTAACTAAGATATTTTCACCAGAATCCTTCTTTTCTTTAAGCCTGATCCA
>JAHIOR010000006.1 GCA_018895125.1 Patescibacteria group bacterium
GTTTAAGGGATATAAAAAAGAAATAGAAATTTTAACTGCTAGTTCAAAAAAGAAAAAGGTTATTAATGAAAAAATTAAAAGTGGTGAGATTAAGATTGTTATTGGAACACATGCCATTATTCAAAAGAGCGTGGAGTTTAATGATTTGGCTTTAGTAATTGTAGATGAACAACATCGTTTTGGCGTTCAGCAACGAGCTGAACTCGTTGCTCGCGGACTTACACAGACTAAAACGCAGACTAACGCGGACAGAATTTCGGGGAAATCCGCATTGGTGCCACATTTTCTTTCTATGTCTGCTACGCCGATTCCTAGAACTTTGGCTATTACAATTTTTGGAGATTTGGATTTATCAATTATCAATGAAATGCCTCCAGGGAGAAAAGTGGTGACTACTAAAGTTGTAGAGCCAGTTGATAGATTAAAAGCATATGGATTTATTAAAGAACAAGTTAAAAAAGGTAGACAGGCTTTTGTTATTTGTCCTCGTATAGAGCCCTTTGAGGCGCGGATTAATACGGACTATATGCGGACTAACGCGGACACTATTGACGCTGACTACGTAGACAATACACAGACTAACGACCAACGATCTATGACTAACGACCCCACACTCACAGATGAGTATGGGGCAAGCAAAGAAAGAAAAAGCAAAGAGCAGAATGACCAACGAGTTATTACTGATAACCAGCAAATAACAACTGATGATAAAGATGAAAAAAACGAAGAAAGAATAAGAGAAAGAAGAGGGGAAAATCCACCCCAACCCTCCTTTTTAAAGGAGGGGGTAGGACATGGGAATGACCCCAGTGAAATAGTGCGACAAGGTCGCAATTTCACGGGGCAGGCAGAGGGAAGAGGGGGTAATATAGAGAGAAGGTTTTTGAGTGAAGCACAACAGAAAATATTAGAGTTGAAATCTGTTAAGGAAGAGTTTGATAAACTTTCTTCGAAAGTTTTTCCAGATCTTAAGATTGCTATGTTACACGGTAAGATGAAAAGCATAGAGAAGGAAAAAATTATGAAGGGTTTTTTGGATAAAGAATATGATATTTTGGTTTGTACTTCGGTGGTGGAAGTGGGAATTGATGTTCCGAATGCGACCATAATGATGATTGAGGGATCGGATAGATTTGGGTTGGCGCAACTTTATCAATTTCGTGGGCGTGTTGGAAGAGGAGCTCATCAATCTTTTTGTTTTTTGTTCACTGATTCAGAATCGCAATCAACGCAAAAAAGATTAGAGTTTCTTCAGAGTGCAAAAAATGGTTTTGAATTGGCTGAAAAAGATTTGGAATTGAGAGGCCCTGGTCAGTTTTTGGGTAAGGTACAAACTGGCATTCCTGATATAGCCATGGATAGTTTAAAAGATATTAAATTGGTTAAGGCGGCTAAAAGTTCTGCGGAAGAGTTATTGTCTAATGATCCGAAATTTTCTAAACATCCTTTATTAGCGAAACGTTTTAAGGAGTTTCAGGAGAGAGTGCATATGGAATAGTCACTAGGGATTGGGGACAGCCACTAGCCACTAGGGATTAGGGATTAGGATAGGGATTAGCCACTAGCCACTAGATATTAAGAATATAGAAAAGAGTAATTTAATAGAAAGACGATAGTAATTTTTAATTATTAATTTTAAATTTTTAAACGAAGATAAAGAATAAAAACCAAGAAAATACTTTTTTGGTTGTGGTAAAATGTAAGTATATGAAAAATATAACTTTATTTACAGTCTTATTATCATTAATTTTTGTTGGGGGAGTAGCTTTTGCTCAAGAAGTCGAACTGTCTGATCCTGGTATGACTCCTGATAGCCCATTTTACTTCTTAGAAAGGGTTTCAGAAGCAGTTGGCACATTCTTTACTTTGGCGACCTCAAAAAAGCTGAAAGACACGCTTTACTTGCTAATGAAAGATTAGCTGAAGCAAAAGCTGTGATGGAGAAAGGGAAATCAGAACTCGTAGAAAAAACACTTGAAAGGTATGAAGCTCAATTAGTAAAAGCTTCGCTTAGAGCAGAGCAGGCTAAAACTAAAGGGAAGGATATAAAGAAAGTGGCTGAAATTATAACCGAGGCTACGCAAAAACATTTAATTGTATTAGAAAAAATATTAGAAAAGGCGCCGGAACAAGCGAGGTTGGCTATTGAACAAGCAATGCGAGTTTCGACCAAAGAAGGATTGGAAAAAGCGGTACAAGAATTAAAGCAATTAAAACAAAAAGATGCTTCTGGTTATGATTTAGAATTGATTAAAGCTAAATGTTTAGAAATGGAAGCGCCGCCAGGGGTATGTGCAAAGATTGAAGAAGCCCTTCAGAGCGCTGAACCGCTTAGAACTCTCTGTATAGAATCAGGAGGCCCACCAGAAACGTGCGAGAAATTTCCTTCCAAGAATTTTAAATCGTTTAAAGCGCTTAAAGCTTGGTGTATAGAAATGGGAGGGCCATCAGAGACATGTTCATTGTTTGAATCTAAATGCAGGGAACTCGGAGTAACATCAGCAGACGCATGTTTTCGTATTATGTCAATTTCTTCGGTAAATGTTGTTGGTCCACCATCTAGTGGCGCAGGCATAAGGTCTGCCACCGCGCCTGCTTTGTCAGAAAAAGAAAGGTGCCTAAGGGATGGAGGCCCGCCAGAGTTGTGCGAGAAACTTCCTTCGCCCGTTTTGTCGGAAGAAGAAAGGGAACAGGGGAGAATTCAAGCTGAGAATGTTGTCGGCGGTCCTGGCAGTATCGGAGTATCAATTGGTATTAAAAATAATCAATTAATTATTGTGGGCTTTACGGAAAATTCGCCGGCTGAAAGAGCGGGCTTGCGGGTCGGTGATAGAATTTTAATAATAGATGGCAAACGCGCTACTGACGTTGCTGTTGTGGACGCAGTCAAAAAACTTAGTGGTGAAATTGGAACTGACGTTTCTCTGATAATTTCAAGAGATGATAAAGAAAAGAATAGTAATGTCTTCAATATTTCCGTTAATAGAATTTATATTAAGGAATCTGATTAAGAAATAACTTTTTTGGGTTTGTGAAAATAAAAAAGTTGATTGTGGATAAGTATTGTTTGATTTGGGGCGTGATTGATGATAAAATACAGGGACGAAAAAATGATAAGAATCCCACCACTCAAGGATGAGTATGGGACAAGCCCCACACTCACAGATGAGTATGGGACAAGCGTCCTAATCCTTGCGGACAGAGATGGATGATATGAATTGAAGATAAAAAAATAAAAATATTTTTGTGAGGAAAATATTTTTAAATTTAATTA
>JAHIOR010000054.1 GCA_018895125.1 Patescibacteria group bacterium
GCCAAACCCCATATCTCCTCATCTTCTTTAAAGCGTCGCGCCAAAGCCCGCATAATAGCTTCAGTGGCGAACATGTGCTTGACGCTATTTTCGTTTTTAACGTATTGCCTGACGAGATTCAAGGCTTCATTTCTGGTCATGTTGGGAATTGGTTAATTGATGCTAATTTGACTTTGATTGCCGCTAAATTAAATTCAGGAGCTTGGCTTTCCACTCTTTTAAAAAATATTCTCCGGGGCAGGTTCTGTTCTTTTTTATCTCGAGATGACCGAAAATTCTTTTTCTATCTATTTGTGGATAATGTTTTTTAATTACCATCGCCGCGCTTTTAATTTGGGCGGCGAGAGGCTTTTCGTGTTCGTAATTTCCCGAAAAAGCAATTCCGACGCTTCGGGTGTTGATTTCCCAAACACCGCTATGCCAGCCGATATATTCATCTTTGAGCAATCTTTCTGCCTGGCCGTTGGGCCGAACGAGCCAATGATAGACGAAAAAGACCATTTTACCGTTCCGGAAATGATCCGACCAAATAGGGTTTCCGCGCAGTTTGCGGCCCAAAACGTCATTTTGTAAGTACCGAAGGCCGTATTGCCTGACAAAGCCGATGGCCGAGAGCTTGCTTAGCCGAATACCCACTTCTTCTTCGGTGTGATGGATAACAATGGTATCAATTGATTTTCTTTCAGCGTCGAAATTAGGCCCCTCTATGGCCAGGGGAATTTCTCCCTTTTCTAGTAATTCTTCAATTAATTCATAAACCTGATGCCGAAACTTTTTGACCACCGGATCGCCGTGGACGATGGGGAAAATATGTTCTCCCAACTCTTTTTCAAGTCTGATGTACCAATCGGGATATTTTAACCGACTCTTCCAATATGCTCGATCAAATTTTAATCCTTTCATATTCTGGTTTTAATTAACTCCCGGCAATATTTTCATCAGTTATAAGACCCCAAGCTTAATTAAATCTCTTTTAAGCTGTTTTATGCTCTGAAACAGAATTCCTCTTACGCCCGCCTTCATCCCTGCTTTAATATGAGTTGGTTCATCGTCGATGAGCACTGTTTCTGCCGGTTGAACGCCTAATTTATTCAAGGCTAAACGATACATGCGCTTATCCGGCTTTTGAAACCCTACTTCGTTAGAGAAGATTTTAATATCGAAAAGCCTGAATAAGCTTTTCGAGGTCAAGAATTTTACATGGGGAGCAATGGTATTAGAAAGTACTGCCAGTCTAATCCCCTTTTCTTTCAGTTGATAAACAATTTTCATTACGTCGTCATAAGCCTTATATCGTTTTCTCAACTCTCTGACAAATAAAGATTCTTTCGGCAGAGGTTTTTTACTGCCCGATTGTCTCAAAAACTTTTGCCAAAATTCTTTTTCTGTTATTTCCCCCCTTCCGAACGACGGAACCAGTTTTCTCCATAATTTTTCAACCATTTCTATATTTACCGCCAATGTCAAACCGATGTCTTTTTTAATATGTTTGTTTTCCACCCGATGGAGCACATTGCCGCAGTCAAAAATTACCGCCTTGACCATTTAATTTTCTTTATATTTAATCATTCTGATAGCGAGAATTGTCAAAGAGACTGTTCCGATTGCCGCCAACACAAAGCTTAATGGCCAGTAGAGAGTCCAGCTGATTAGAAAGGGATTGGTCTTAATGGGCCAGAAAAGAAAAACGTCTCGGTGGACCAGACTGTCAAAGCCAATGTGGGCCAGCCAGGCCAGAAAACTGCTTAAAAACAGGGTTTTGAAGGGAAAAGACTGTTTGATTTTAAGGCTCAAAGAAATCTTTTCCAGGACAGGCTTGAGCTTTAAAATGACGAAACTCAAGATTAAGCTGCCCAGGATTGCCCCTAAGATTGAATGGAAAAAGCCGTGGTGGAAACAATTCGGGCAGCCGGTAATTTTGTTGATGCTAACCAAGAAAATGTTTTCAAAATCCATAGCCACGCTTCCTGCTAGCAAGGCCCAGAAGTTAAAAAAGGCAGGACCCAAAGCCCCTAAAAGCAAGCCGGTGCCAAAATGTGTGGGACTGAACATGTCAAAAATTTCTAATTAATCTAATTTCTAATTATTCTAATAGTAATTTTATTTCAGTTTCATTAGAGGGAATATTTGGCATTCCCTGGCAGATTTTCCCATCAGGGCGCTGAAGAACCGTTCTGACACGCCAAAGCCGCAAGTCGGAGGCATGCCGTATTCCAAAGCCTCGATAAAGTCTTTATCGTACATTTGCGCTTCTTCGTCGCCTTGGTCCCTTAATTTCTGCTGTTCTTTAAACCTGTCAGCTTGCTCTAGAGGATCATTCAGCTCGCTGTAGCCATTGCCGAGCTCGCTGCCGCCGATAATAACCTGAAATCTTTGGGTGAGGGTCGGGTTTTTCTCGCTTTTCTTGGCCAAGGGCGAGACAATTACCGGTACATTGATTAAAAAGCCGGGGCCCGCGATTTTTTTGCGACAGTATTTCCAGAGATTATCCATGGCCCGGCCGAAGTTAAACCCCTTTTTATCGTATTCAATATTTAGTTTTTTCATTTTTGCTTCAATTTCCTTGATGCCCGCGTCTAAAACATTAACCCCAGTGTATTTCTGGACAGTAGAAACGTAGTCGTATTTTTCCCACTTTTTAGCCAAATCAACTTCAAAGCCGTGGATGTTAAACTTTAAAGTGCCAAATGTCTTTTTAGCAACTTCTTTATACATTTCTTCAACTAATTTCATTCCGTTTCGGTAATCGGCATAAGCCCAGTAGAACTCCATTTGCGTGTAGTCCTGCAAATGCTCTTGGTCCATGCCTTCGTTTCTGAACTGCCTACCGATTTCAAAAGTTTTTTCAAGGCCCGCGACCATCAGACGCTTTTGCCAGAGTTCGCCCATGGAAATTCTCAAGAAAACCTCCATATTGAGGGCGTTGTGGCGGGTTGAAAACGCCTTGGCATCCGCTCCCCCGGGCACGGTTTCTAAGACCGGAGTTTCCACTTCCAGAAAGCCTCTGGCGAGAAGAAATTCCCGCATTGACTGCCAAAAAACAGCTTTTTTTTCAACCATGGCTTTGACTTCGGGATTCATTAAAATATCAAGATATCTCTTGCGGAACCTTTCTTCAACGTCTGTCAGGCCATGCCATTTTTCCGGCAAGGGCAATAAGGATTTTGCCAGTATTTTTACTTCTGAAGCCTCAAGGGTTCTTTCTCCAGTCTTGGTTTTAAAAAGAATGCCCTTAACCTCAATAATGTCGCCAATATCAAAATGATCAATTATGAATTCGTATTTACTTTCTCCAAGCAGATTTTGCCTAAAAAGAATTTGGATTTTACCTTGGCCGTCTTGAATATGGCCGAAGAAAAGTTTGCCGTGGCCTCTTTGGGACATAAGCCGTCCTGCGATCACGATTTCTTTCTTGGATTTGGCCAGCTTATTAAAATCCTGAAGAGCATCCTTAATTTGATGGCTTCTTTTAGTTTTGCTTGGATAAGCTAAAAACCCAGTTCTTTTCAAACTTTCAAGTTTAGCTAATCTGGCTTTTCTTATCTCTTCAAGAGTTGGCATTATATAAATATAGCTTTAAATCGGCTGATTTTCAAGCTTTTGAAAAATAGCTTTAAATCGGCTGATTTTCAAGCTTTTGAAAAATAGCTTTAAATCGGCTGATTTTCAAGCTTTTGAAAAATAGATTAAAGTCAGTTAACTTTCAAGACTCAGTTAACTTCCAAGATCTTGTATTTTAAAAGACCGTTTGGGGTTTTGAATTGTCCGGCCTGTCCTTTTGTTTTTCTCATCAGTTCTAATCCTAAAGGAGACTGATCTGAAATCCTATTCCTAAGAGGATCTGATTCGTTAGCTCCGACAATCTCAAATTCATTTTCTTCTCCATCTAAAATAAGCTTAACCCTTGATCCTAAAGAAATAGAATCGCTGTTGTTTTTTTGAATTACTTTGGCATTGCTTAATATTCTTCCCAGCTCTCTGATTCTGCCTTCCAAGAATCCTTGAGATTCTTTAGCTTCGTGGTAAGCGGCGTTTTCTTTGAGATCGCCAAAAGCAATGGCTTGCTTGAGGCGTTCAGCCATTTCCCTTCTCTTTGTTGTTTTTAGATACTCCAACTCCTTTTTTAATTTTTCTAGACCATCGAAAGTAAATTCATTCATAACGAATTGAAAATGTTTATTAAATGTTATATCTTTATTTAGTAAAATACCACCTCAGAACTTCATTGGCAACTAGAAGGGTTGCAGATCTGACCCCAGGCACATCTTCAATCATAATAGTTAAAACTATTTCAGGATCGTCATAAGGGGCAAAAACAGTGACCCAGTTGGTATAGAGATTATTTTTACTGGTTTGAGCAGTGCCAGTTTTAGCAGCTGCTTTAACCGGTAAACCATTTAAAAGAACAGAAGAACCATAAGTTACTCCCTGTCTCATTCCTTCTCTGACTACTTGAAGATTTTCAGGATCAATCGGCAGGTTGCGAGTTAAGACAGGTTCGTTTTTTTGAATACTTGTAAAGGAATCAGGAGAGCCGCTGACAATTTCTTTAACTAGTTGGGGCCGAAAGAGACTGCCGTTGTTGGCTATAGCTACAAAAGCAGCGGTTATTTGTAAGGGGCTGACTTGTAAAAACCCCTGGCCAATAGAAAGGTTGTAAGTATCTCCCGAATACCAAGATTCTCCCAGAGTTTCTTCTTTCCAGAGACGGTTTGGGATCAAGCCATTTGTTTCTTGAGGTAAGTCAATATTAGTTTTTTCCCCCCAGCCAAATAAGTTAAGATAATTTTTAATTTTAACCGAACCCAACCCAGCCTGATCTTTGTAGCCTCCGCCAATGGTGTAAAAGTAAATATTTGAAGAAACGGCAATGGCTTTTCTCAAATCTACCCAACCGTTGGGTTTTAGACCGCGAAAGATATAGGATATTTCCGGATCATACTTATTTTTGATTTCAATATAGCCGATATCCAAGATTTGTTTTTCCGGGGAAATGATTCTTTCTTGGAGAGCCGCAGCAGCAGTCAGCGGTTTAATTACTGATCCCGAAGCATAATTTCCTGAAATAGCTCGATTAAAAAGCGGTTTAGCTGGATCATTGATTATCTTGGCAAAGGCTTCTTGGGAAAGATTTTGCGAAAAAATGTTATTATCAAAGCTTGGTAAAGAGACCATTGCCAGAATTCCGCCAGTTTTTGGATCCATGGCTACAGCAGCAGCTTTTCTGGTGCCAACGCTTTGAGAAATAGCTGACAGTTCTTCTTGAAGCTTTTTTTGGAGATCAGCATCAAGCCACAAAATTAAACTTTGGCCTGCCTCCGGTTCTCTGGTAATCCCCTCTTCAATCTTTTTACCGGTAGCATCTTTTTGGGTTTCAAATATTCCAGGCTTTCCTCTTAAGATTTCCTCATATGATTTTTCTAATCCTTGCTTGCCAAGATAATCTGAGATGAAATAATCTTTTTCTTTTAGCTGATTGAATTCATCTGGATTAATTCTGCCGGTATATCCCAACACTTGGGAGAAAAAAGATCCGTCTAAATAATCTCTGACCGTATTTTCTTCTATTTGAAAACCAATCAAATTATTAATCTCGGTTTTAAGAAGGATTAAGGTCTGGTGGTCCATGTTTTCAGCAATGA